>CALGZO010000249.1 GCA_937934465.1 uncultured Fimbriimonadales bacterium
GCTTGTCTGACCCATCAGAAGCAGATGGAGCAGGGCGTGATGATGTACCTGCCCGAATGTGATCAAGTGTTCCCACCGTCGGGCGAGTAGCACGGACATTCCTGTCC
This sequence comes from uncultured Fimbriimonadales bacterium, assembly GCA_937934465.1. GTDB lineage: Bacteria > Armatimonadota > Fimbriimonadia > Fimbriimonadales > GBS-DC > GBS-DC. The sequence goes on from CALGZO010000249.1 coordinate 108, forward strand.
GTGCGCAGGATGCTTGGACTAAAGTCCAAGCCACGCAGTTGTAGCACGGACATTCCTGTCCGTGCGCAAATGCTTGGACAAGAATGTCCAAGCCACGCAGTTGTAGCACGGACACTCCTGTCTGTGCAAATATGCTTGGACTAAAGTCCCAGCCACCGTTGTAGCACGGACACTCCTGTCCGTGCGTGAGTGCTTGGACTAAAGTCCAAGCCACAGGGTGCTTCTGCTTGGACACGACTGTCCAAGCCACGGGAGGAGGCGAGCATGCAAAGGCGAGTGGCAGTGCAGGCAAGCGCGGAGCAGTGGGTGCAGTGCGCCAAGTGCAAAAAAATCCTCTTTGCTCCCGACTTCGAGCGGGCGATGCGCGTGTGTCCCCACTGCGGGCATCACCATCGCCTGCGCGCACGCGAGCGAATCCAAATCACGGTAGACCCCGACAGCTTCCAAGAGACCGACGCCGAGTTGCGTTCTACCGACCCGTTGCAGTTCCCCGATTACGCTGACAAACTCCGTAAGGGCGTCGCTGCGTCGGGCGAGACAGAAGCCATCCTCACGGGCACAGCGACGCTGGGCGGCTATGAGATTGTGATTGGCGCGATGGATTTCGGATTTATGGGCGGGAGCATGGGTTCGGTGGTCGGTGAGAAGGTCGCGCGCTGTTTCGAGCGGGGCGCGGAGCGTCGGCTGCCTGTGATTTTGTTCTGCGCGTCGGGCGGGGCGCGCATGCAGGAGGGTCTCCTCTCGCTGATGCAGATGGCGAAGACCACCGCCGCCGTCGGCAAGCTGCAACGCGCGGGCATGCCCTATATCGCTGTGTTCACCGACCCGACGATGGCAGGCGTGCTGGCGAGCTTCGCATCGTTGGCGGATGTAATCCTCGCCGAGCCGGGCGCGCTTGTCGGCTTCGCTGGGCAGCGCGTAGCCGCGCAAGCAAGCGTCGGTAAGCCACCCGCCAATTTCCAAACCGCCGAGTTCCAACACGAACACGGCATGGTAGACCTCATCGTGCCGCGCAAGCAACTGCGCCCGACGCTGACCTACCTGCTGGAGATGTTCCTGCCTGTGGAGGCGCACGCACGATGATGACCATCTTCGACTTCGAGAAGCCCATCAACGAGCTCGAAAGCGCAATCGCCGAGCTGCGTCAACTGGCGGCAGAGAAAGGATTAGACCGCTCACGCGAGATTGCCGAGCTGGAGGCGCAACGCGAACGCCTACTGCGCCAAATCTTCGCGCACCTGCGCCCGTGGGACAAGGTGTTGCTCGCCCGACACCCGAAACGCCCCTACGCGCTCGACTATATTCGGCTGATGTGCGAGAGTTTTCTGGAACTGCACGGCGACCGCCTCGGCTACGACGACCCTGCGATTGTGGGCGGCTTGGCGAAACTCGGCGGCTACAAACTGATGATAGTAGGTCAACAGAAGGGGCGCGACCTGAAAGAGCGTCAGAAGCGCAACTTCGCGATGGCGAAACCCGAAGGCTACCGCAAGGCGATGCGCCTGTTCCGCCTTGCCGAGAAGTTCCGCCTGCCTGTGCTGACCCTTGTCGACACGCCCGCCGCTGACCCCGGCGTCGAGTCGGAATCGCGCGGCGTCAGCGAGGCGATTGCGCAATCGATGCTCACGATGTTCGAACTCACGGTTCCGACCGTTGCGGTGATACTCGGCGAGGGGGGCAGCGGCGGCGCGATTGCCTTAGCCGCCGCGAACCGCGTGCTGATGCTCGAACACGCCATCTACTCCGTAATCCCGCCTGAAGGGTGCGCCGCGATTCTCTATCGCGACCCGAACAAAGCCCCGCAAGCCGCCGACGCGCTCAAACTCACCGCCGATAACGCACTGGAGCTCGGGCTGGTGGATGTGGTGGTTCCAGAGCCGTTGGGCGCAGCGCATCGCGACCCGCAGACCACCGCGCTGAGCGTGCGCGCCGCCGTGCTGCAACAGTATGAGGAACTCAGCAAATGGACGCCCGATGCCCTGCGCGAGCAACGCTATCAGCGGTTCCGCGCGATGGGCGTCTACGAGACAACGCGATAGCGCAACTCACAAGATATAACGGCTCAAGTCCACATCCTTCACCACATCGGCGAGCTTCGCTTGCACATAGGCGCGGTCTATCACGATATGCTCGCCCGCGTGTTCGGGCGCGTCGAACGAGAGGTCTTCCATCAGGCGTTCCATCACGGTATGCAGGCGTCGCGCGCCGATATTCTCCATGCGTGCGTTCACCTCGCCTGCGATACGCGCAATCTCGTCGATGGCGTCGTCGGTGAACTCCAGCGACACCCCCTCAGTCGCCATCAACTGCTGGTACTGCTTCGTGAGCGCATTTTTCGGCTCGGTGAGGATGCGACGGAAGTCCTGCGCGTCAAGCGGCTCCAACTCCACGCGGATAGGCAGACGCCCCTGCAACTCTGGGATTAAATCCGACGGCTTGGCGGTGTGGAACGCGCCCGCCGCAATAAACAGGATATGGTCGGTGCGCACGGGACCGAACTTGGTGGCGACAGTGGAGCCTTCGATGATAGGCAACAGGTCGCGCTGCACGCCCTCGCGACTCACATCGGGTCCCACCGCGCGTCCAGAGCCAGCGATTTTGTCGATCTCATCGAGGAAGATGATGCCCGTCTGCTCCACGCGCGTCACCGCTTCGCGAATGACTGCCGTGCGATCAATCATTTTACGGGCTTCCTGCTGAGTGAAGATTTCGCGGGCTTCCGCGATAGTGACTAAACGCCGACTGCGGCTGCGCGGTCCGAACGGGGGCAACATGTCGGCGTCCAGCCCCATCTCCTCGATGCCCTGTGGTGAGAACACCTGCACGAAGGGGGTGATGCTCTCTTCCACTTCGATTTCGATGGTCTCTTCATCGCGCACGCCCGACTTGAGTTGCTCCATCACTTTGCGTCGTTGGGTGCGTCGGTCGAACTTCTCGCCGGGCGATTCTGGCTCCTCGTCGGGCAGTGACAGGTCTTGGTCTTCGTCCTCGTACTGATTGAGCATCTGAAAAATCATTTCGAGGGGCGATGTCTCGCGTCGGCGGTTGCGCTTGGGGCGGCTTTCACGGTCGAGCAGTAGGGTCGCCAGCCGTTCGTTGGCGCGTCGCATGGCTCGAGGGCGCACCTCCTCCATCTTCTCCTGCTCCACCATGCGCACGGCGACATTGGCGAGGTCGCGCACCATCGAGTCGACATCGCGCCCCACATAGCCGACTTCGGTGAACTTGGTGGCTTCCACTTTCACGAACGGCGCACGCACCAGCATCGCCAGTCGTCGGGCAATCTCGGTCTTGCCAACGCCTGTGGGTCCAATCATCAGGATATTCTTGGGCAGCACCTCGTCGCGCAGTTCGGGCGGCAACTGCTGGCGGCGATAGCGGTTGCGCAAGGCAATCGCGACGGCGCGTTTCGCTTTCGCTTGACCGACGATATACTTGTCCAGCTCCGCTACTATCTGGCGCGGCGTGAGCGACTCAATCGGAATGCTCGCCTGATGTTTCACGGGGTAATTCTACCCGACGCATGCGATTTGGGCTATAATATTCCAGAGGTCTCTATGCGCTATCGTGTCGGTTTCACGCTGATTGAGTTGTTGGTAGTGATTGCGATTATTGCGGTGCTGGCGGCGGTTCTGTTCCCTGTGTTTGCTCAGGCGCGCGAGCGTGCGCGTCAGACGGCGTGCCTTTCGAACGCGCGTCAGCTGGGGATGGCGGTGATGACCTATGTGCAAGACCACGACGAGACATTCCTGCCGTCTACGAACTATGCCGTGCCTGCCAGTGTCCCTGAGCGGATATGGACGCGCGTGATTCAGCCGTATGTGCGCGACACGGGGGTTTTCATCTGTCCGAGCGCGTCGCGGGCGGGCTTCCCGACCGACTGGTCGCAGCGCGGCGTCGGTTCAATCGGCTACACGGCGGCGACGGCGTATGACCCCCAAGAGCTGGAGGGCTTCGCGACGCCTGTCTCTCTGGCGCAGATGGATGAGCCTGCGCGTTCCCCGATGTTCGGCGACACCGCGAGCGGTCCCACCGCCGAGAAGTATCGGGGCTATGTGTTCGACCCCTATGTGACGCCGACCAACCCGATTGACCCGCGCCTTAGCCCGCCGTTGGTAGCCGACCGCGACCTTGTGCGCGAGTTGAACCACCTGCGCCCCTCGCAGCTCAAGCCGCTATATGCCCGACATTTCGCCACAGGCGACAATCGCGGGCTGGCGACGCTCATCTTCGGCGACGGACACGCCAAAGCCTACTCCGCCGCCTCGATCCTTGCCCAAGAGCGCGGCGCGAACCTGCTCTGGCGCTTCCGATAAAGCAAGGCGTCTCCGCCTCTCACATGGTTTCAAAACATGCAGGAATCTGAATCAAGAGCGCGTATTAATTCAGCGAGGAGGTTTGTATACGATGAGGTATCGCGGATTTACGCTGATCGAGCTACTGGTCGTGATAGCGATCATCGCCATCTTGGCGGCGATCTTGTTCCCTGTGTTCGCGCAGGCGCGCGAGAAAGCGCGTCAGACCTTCTGTCTCAGCAACACGAAGCAGATTACGCTGGGTGGTCTGCAATATATCCAAGACTACGATGAGGCGTTCCCTATGAGCCTCTACATGACCTCGAACGGCGCGGGCGGCTTCTGCGCGTTCACGGTGTTCCACGCTATCTATCCCTACCTGAAGAACGCCGATTTGTCGGGCTGCCCGTCGGATCGTCAGGCGTGGGATGTGCGCACGGCGTTCGCGCCGCTGGAGCTGTGCCCCAACAACCAGCGTTCGGACTTCAAGACCACTGCCTACATTGGCAACTGGTGCCTATTTGAGCGCGGGAGCATGCCGTTGGCGAACTGGCCCTGGCCGGGCGGTCCGCGCACGATTCGCCAAGCGGAGATTGACGATGTGGTGCGCACTCCTGTGGTGTACGACGGCGTGCTGGGCGACCACACAGGCTCCCAGACAGGGCTGGGCGGCTACATTCAGGGACGCCACAACCTCGTCGCCTCGGTGGGATATGTGGACGGGCACTCTGGGAATGTCAAGACGCGCCTGATTCAAGGCGGTCGCGTGACGCTGCGCGAGCAAACGCGCCGTACCAAAGACCTCTACGCCGTGATTGACACCAGCCTGCCGTTCCACACGCCTGCTGGCTCGAACTACATCTACTACGGGCTGTCGGGCGTCGTGAGCCAGTACCCAGCGGGGCATCCGCGCGGCGGGCGACCGTGCCACACCTGTCCGGGTCAGGCAGGGCGCACGGATGAACCGTTCGGCGACGACGGCGCGCCCAACCACTGCCGCCGCACAAACTGAGCTGAGCATCAACTCAAGCGGCATGTTTGCGCCGCCTGGTGCGACGCCAAAAATGGCGTCGCACCCAGGCTACACCCAGTGAAGAAGAGTTGGGGGAGTGAGGGAGAACACTGTCCTAAACCGCTTCTTCGCCCAGTGTGTAGAACCGTCCGCGTGAGTAGGCGAGGGCGCGCTTGTCGGGGTTGCCCACCGCGCGCAACGGCTCGCCCACAACCAACATGTGGCTGCCATAGACCCGCCGATCCAGCACGCGACACTCAAACTGCGCCGCCGCGCCTACAATCAGCGGCGCGTCGATCCACTGCGCAGGCTCCACAGGGATACGAAACGCCTCAATCTTATCCACCTCTTTGCCCGAATGCCGCCCGCAAGCGCGCCCAATCCACGCTTGGTCCTCGGCAATCAAGCTCACCCCAAAAGTCGTTGCGCGCTCAATCAGCCCGCGCGTGAACCGCTCCTCGCCCACGAACACGCCAATCAGCGGCGGTTTCAACGATATAGGGGCGCACCACTCCGCGCTCATCGCGTTCACCACGCCCTCGACGGAAACCGTCACAATCGCCACCGAGTTGATGAACCGCCACGCCTCGCGGTCAATCTGAGTCAGAGGTTGCATACAACCGATTGTACCTGAGCCTCAAAGCGCGCCGATGACGCCTAAGTCGGTCGGCTCGGTTATAATATTGCCATGCGATTCTCAGTGGGATTGCTGTTGCTGTGCGTTGCGCTTGCCGCTTGTGGCAGGAAGGAGACTGTACGCCCTGATCAGGCGTTTTACGAGCAGGGCGTGCAAAAACTGCAGACGCGCGATTACGACGGCGCGGCGCAGGCGTTCCAACAGTTCGTGGAGCAGTCGCCCAACTTCACGACCGCGCTACAACAGGTCTACCGCGCCTATATGACGCAGCCGAACCGCCCCGCAGCGCAGGCATATGCGTTCCTTAAGCAGTACGAACCGCGCGCCGACGAGATTAAAGTCGCCATCGACCGCGCAGGGTTCTATCAAGTGTTAGGCACGCTGGCGTTTCTATCGGGCAAGAGCGACGAGTACGCCCAGTGGTTCGAGAAGGCGTTGACGCTCGACCCGCAAAATCACTTGGCGATGAACGACTATGCCTACGCCTTGGCGGAGGATGGACGCGAGTTGGAGAAGGCGTTGCGCTTGGTTCGCCGCGCGATTGCCATCAAATCGAATGTGGGCGCCTATCACGACACGCACGGCTGGGTGCTTTACAAGATGGGTCGGTACGAGGAAGCCCTGCGCGAGTTGCGGATAGCCGTGCAGACCGCGCCCGACACTGCCGACCTGCGCTATCACCTCGCCGCCGTGTACGCCAAGTTGGGGCAACGCGACGATGCGCTGGTGGAGCTGGAGAAAGCGCTGGCGTTGCAACCCGGGCACGAACCCTCGCTACAGCTGCGCAAACAGCTTACAGGGGGCGCACGACCGTGAGGCGCGTGTGGGGGTTGCTGCTTGCGCTGCTGAGTGGATGGCTCGTGGCATCCGCCGCCGAGCTGAACCTACCCGCCGTCGCGCTCGCAGGCGTCCCCATCACGGTTTCAGGCAGAGACTTTCCCCCGAACACCCCGCTTACCTTGCACTTCACGAACGCGCAAGGCGCTACTGTTGCCACGCTTAGCTTTCAGACCGACGCGCAGGGCGCATTCGAGCAACCCGTGCGGCTCGGTCAGACAGGCGGTCTCCTATATCGCTGGCAGGCAGGCGCGCAGACGGGCGAGGGGCGCGTGCGCGTCATTCCCGCGTGGTGGAGCCTGTTGCCCCCCCTGCTGGCAATCGCGCTGGCGTTGCTGCTGCGCCAAGTGGTGCTGGCGTTGCTGGGCGGCGTGTGGCTGGGCGCATGGCTGATTGCAGGCGGCGAGCCGTTCACGCCCCTCCTGCGCGTGGTGGATACTTACCTGCTCGACGCCTACGCCGACCGCGACCACCTGCAAATCATCGGGTTCACCCTGCTGCTGGGCGGTATGCTCGGCGTGATTACACGCGCAGGCGGACTGAAAGCAATCGTGCGCACGCTCAGCCAGCGCGTGCGCTCCGACCGCAGCGTGCAACTCAGCGCGTACTTGATGGGGCTGGTCATCTTCATCGATGACTACGCCAACACGCTGTTCGTAGGCGCAACGATGCGCCCGTTAGCCGACCGATTCCGCGTCTCGCGCGAGAAGCTGGCGTACCTGATCGACTCGACCGCCGCGCCTGTGGCGAACCTCGCGCTGATTGGCACATGGATTGGCTTCGAGGTCTCGCTGATTGCCGATAGTTTCAAGGCGACGGGTGTGCCGTTGGAGCCGTACTGGGCGTTCCTGATGAGTTTGCCCTATCGGTTCTACCCCATCTTCGCGCTGGCGTTTATCGCGTGGCTGCTGATTTGGCGGCGCGATTTCGGCGCGATGTACCGTGCGGAGCGACGCGCTCGCACGACGGGCAAGGTGCTTGCCGATGGCGCCTCGCCGTTAGCCAGTTACGAATCGGCGGAGCTGCTGCCGCCCGATCACCTGCGCGGGAGTCTGTGGAGCGCGCTGCTGCCGATACTGGTTGCGCTCGGCGGCGCGATTGGCGGACTGTTCTACACAGGCTACTATGGCGCGTTAGGCGCAGGCGAGCCGACCACACTCCGCGCGGTGCTGTCCAACGCCAACTCTTACATCAGCCTCACTTGGGGCGCGTTGCTGGGCTGTGTGGCGGCGTTTCTGTGCGCTGTCCCCACACGGGCGTTGCGCCTGCGCGAGGCGTTCGACGCGTGGCTCGGCGGCGTGCGCTCGATGGTGCTGGCAGTGGTGATTCTCGGCTTGGCGTGGAGCATCGGCAGCGTCTGCGAGGCGTTGCACACAGCGCCGTACTTAGTGCAGGCGTTGCAGGGCAATCTCAGCCCCGCGTGGCTCCCTGCGCTTACCACGCTCACCGCCGCCGCCGTCAGCTTCGCGATTGGCAGCTCGTGGGGCACGATGAGTATCCTCATGCCGCTGGCTATCCCGCTTGCGTATAACCTCACCGCTGGCATGGACGCGCCGACGCAGCAGTTTTATCTGATTGCGACGCTCTCGTCGGTGCTGGCAGGCGCAACCTTCGGCGACCACTGCTCGCCCATCTCGGACACGACAGTGCTATCGTCGGTTTTCGCCGGCTCGGACCATATCGACCATGTGCGCACGCAGTTGCCCTACGCGCTGACGGTGGGCGCGGTGGCGTGGCTCGTGGGCGATGTGGCGACGGGGTTCGGGTTGCCCGTAGGGGCGGCGTTGCTGTTGGGCGTCGCGCTGCTGGGCGTGCTGGTGCGCATCGTCGGTAAGCCGACGCCCGAATATCGCGCGTGAAACGCTACTCGGTGCGGATGTCGCGCAGCCACTTCACATGCCCATCCAAGAACAGTCGGTTCCGTCCGCCGCGATGCACGGCGCGCCCGCGCAGGGCAGGCTCCACTGTGCCTATCGTGCGTGGGAAGTAGGGGTCTACGGCGAGCTCCACATCGGCTTGCCCATCGGGGCGCGTGTAGAACGGGCTGGGGTTCGCCTGCAAGTCCGCCACTGCCCCCTCAGGCGTCTTGCCCCAGAAGTTGTCGGGCGGCACAGGGTCTTGAATTCGGTCAAACCGCCACATCCAGTAGCGCGTGATTTTATCGGGCGCAACCGCCTGCTTCACCTGCACGACCTCGCCTATCACGCTACCTGACACGCTGGGACAGTTCCAGATGTTCCAGTTGCGTATGTACGGCTCCAGCACGATGCCTGCCCAGCCGCAGCGCGGGTCGGAGGGAGGCCAGCTGCTCCACGGGCGATACTCCAACTGCAGCTTCAAGTCGCGACGATCTGGCATTCGCTCGTCGTAATCCTGCAGGTACATCCAGAGCGCCTGCCCTATCTGGCGCAGGTTTTGGGAGCATGTTGCCTGACGCGCGCTCTCACGCGCCTGCGCAAACACAGGAAACAGTATCGCCGCCAGAATCGCGATAATCGCTATCACCACCAGCAACTCAATCAGCGTGAACCCCCGACGCGCTCGCATAGCGGAATTATACTTAACGCGCGATGGAGTACCCCCCTGTGGGGCTAAAGGAAGTTTCTCGATACTTAAGTGTCCCCCCGACAGCACCCACACCGTAGCGTCGGCGTCCCCGCCGACGAACAACACTGGTGCGACGCCTTTCTGGGCGTCGCCACAACGCCGATAAAACCCGCGACGACAGGAATGTCGTCGCACCCGTTTGGGCAGCGCAAGGCGTCCCCGCCGACGATCCTTGCTGGGACAAGAATGTCCCAGCCACAGAGATAACGCTGGGACAGGGCAGTGGTGAACCTGAAATTTGTGCCCCCACCAGATAAGCTTCCCCTCTTTTGGGAGAGTGGCTGGGGGTCATACGCACACACTCGCGCCGCCGACCGCCTCACACGCCCAGAATCGCGGCTCATAGGAGGCGTGCTGCCGATAATATTGCTCTGCTGTGTGCAGGAACTGCCCCAACGATGCTTTTTCCACCAGCGCGATACACGCGCCGCCGAAGCCTGCGCCCGTCATCCGTGCGCCAATC
>CALGZO010000250.1 GCA_937934465.1 uncultured Fimbriimonadales bacterium
TAATCTCTATCGGCTCCGACAGGGCGTAGACGCCCGGCTCAAGGTAGATGACGCCGCCCCCCACAACACGCTGAATGCTGGCGTTGATGGCGCCGCTCCCATCTGAAGGCGACAGAGTTATCTCGCGCGGTTGGAGAAGGTAGCCCAACCCCAAATAGCTCAGCAGGCAGACAACGAACAGCAGCCCAACGCCTGCCGGAGGAGACACAGTAAAGTTGCGTCCTGAAACTTTGGGCGTGGCGGGTTGGGGCGTTGCAGGCGAGGGCGGCGGCGCAGCGGGTTGCGGCGTTGCAGGCGAGGGCGTCGGTGTGGCGGATCGGGGCTTCTTAGGTGAGGGCGTCGGTGTGGCGGATCGGGGCTTCTTAGGTGAGGGCGTCGGTGTGGCGGATCGGGGCTTCTTAGGTGAGGGCGTCGGTGCGGCGGGTTGAGCCGACGCGACGGCGCGTCTGAGCGCGTCCGCCCACGCACCCACGCTGGCAGGACGGTTCGCAGGCGACAACTCCATCGCCTGCATAATCGCCTCGCTGACCCCCACACTCACGCGCGGCTCCACTTGGTGCGGCGTAGGCAGGGGCAACCCTGTCACGCGCTCCGACGCAGGCAACGGCGGAACGCCCGTCACCAAGTGGTACAAGGTCGCCCCCAGACCATACAAATCAGTGCGGGCATCCAGCCGCGCCGTGAGGCTATACTGCTCGGGCGCGGCGTAGCTGGGCGTGAGCATCACCGTGTAGGCGCGCGTCTGGCTGGGCGTGTAGGCGCGCGCCGCCCCAAAGTCAATCAGCACGGCGCGACTGTCGTCCGTGATGATGATGTTGCTTGGCTTGAGGTCGCGGTGCAGATAACCGCGCTGATGCACCATCTCCAACGCCTCGCACACCTGCAGCAGATACCCTACCGCCTCGCCTTCGGGCAGCACCCCGCCCCGCGCCTGCAGCAGATGCGCCAGCGTGCGACCCTGCAGGTACTCCATCACAAAGTACGCCGTGCCGTGCTGCTCAAAGACATCATACACCTGCACGATGTTGGGGTGGCGGAGGTTTGCCAGCAGTTGCGCCTCCTCGATGAAGCGTTGGCGGATATAGTGGAGTTCGTCGGGCGTGAGGCGTTGGGGTTGCACGGTGTAGGTGTGGGGGTCGCGGTAGCAGCCGTCGGGCAGGAGTTCTTTGACGGCGACGAGGCGGTTCAGGGCGGTGTCGTGGGCGAGGTAGGTGATGGCGAAGCCGCCCTGTCCGAGCGTCTTCTCGATGCGATAGCGTCCGTTGTTGAGTAGGACGCCGTGTGGTAGCGCGAGCGACGCGCCTGAAGTGCCACTCATCGCGTTGGATGTTCGCTTGTTGCGCTCAGAGTCCTGCTGTTTTGGGCGAATAGTATCTGCGCATTTGGAACGAGCGAACACTCGAACTGGCGTGACTCACAGGGAGACTTCAGGTATATTTACTGTGATGAAGAGCAGGCGCGCTTTAGGAGCATTTGGCTTATTGGCGATAATGTGTTGGGCGGCGAGTTGTCGTGCGCCTGAAACGCCTGCGACGGAGCGTCCCCTCACAACGCAGCAGATTGTCCGACTGGCTAAGCCTGCAGTCGTGATGGTTCAGACGACTCATACGGCGCGTGCATCGTTTCCCCGCAGCGTGCAATTTCGCGAGCAGCGGGTTATGCAGGCTGTTCGCCGATTCCTCATCTCACGGGGGATAGTGTACGAGTGGGAGCTCGAACAGCGTCGGTACGAGTTGATGGGGTTTCTGCTGGAGGACATACTGGCGAACCTTTCGGAGTACATGACCCCTGTGAGTACAGAAGAGAAGACCTACGAGTTTACCAGCGTTGGGTCGGGCTTTTTCGTGTCGGCGGATGGGTATGTGGTTACTTGTGCGCATGTGGCGGCGCCTGACGCGAAAGAGTTGCGTCAGTGGGCGTCGGAGCAGTTTCTGGCGTCTGAAATTGACACGCGCGCGCAGCAGGAGGCGGAGATATTTGCGCAGCAGTTGGAGCAGGCGGGCTACTCGCTCGCAGGCGGTCAGATTGAGCGGTTGCGCGGAGAATTGGCTAAGTTTTTGAGGCGTCATGCCTCGATCAAGCAGGTAGAGGTGGGTACGCCTCGCGTGCTGCTCGGCTCGCGGGTCGGCGAGGTCGTTAGTGTCAAACCACTGACGGCAGAGGTGGTCGTGAAAGGCGGCGCGATACCCAAAAAGGATGTGGCAGTGCTGAAGGTCAGCGGTGAGAACTTCCTGACCATCCCCCTTAGCGACGCCACGAGGCTCGAACAGGGCGACACGGTCTTCGCGATAGGCTACCCCATCGCGGAGACGCTGATGCGCACATTCGAGGAGTCGAGTGCGCAGGAGCCGACGCTCACGCAGGGCGTCTGCAGTGCGCGACGCACGCTCAAAGAAGGCTGGGAAGCCGTGCAAATAGACGCCGATGTGAAACCCGGCAGCAGCGGCGGCGCGATTGTGAACAATCAAGGGCAGGTCGTCGGAATCGCGGCGTTCCGCGTCAAGGAGTCTACGGGACAGGGCGCGGCGAACTTCATCGTGCCAGTCTCCATCGTGCGCGAGTTTCTCCAGCGAGCGAATGTCTCTACGAAGGACGGGCTCGCGACCCCCATCTATCGGGAGGCGTTAGACGCGATTGAGCGCGAAGACTTCCAAGAGGCGTTGGAGAAGTTGAACCAGGTCGAGGCGTTGCGTCCGGGCATCCCTGCGGTTCAGGAGTTGCGTGCGGCGGCGCAGCAGGCGGTGCTGGAAGGGCGCGGGCGCAAGCAAACCCCTACGCAGTGGGTCTGGGCGGCGGTTGGCGTTGTCGGCGGCGTCTTAGCAGTGTTGGGCGTAGTGATAGTCGCTCGAAAGCGTGCTGGAGCGCGCCGCGTACAGGTTCAATCGGCTCCTCAAGCGGCAGGCGCGGGGGATGCTCCCACACAGCTCGCCTCCGATGTGATGCCCACGCAGCTCCGCAGCGCCCCCTACTACTTGGTGGGGCTTCAGGGCGCGCTCGCTGGGCAGCGCGTGCCCGTGCCGCCCTCAGGACTGACCATCGGGCGGGCGTCGGATTGCGACCTGACAATCAACGAACCACTGGTCAGTCGGCTGCACGCACGGCTGACAGTTGAGGCAGGTCAGCTCGTCATCTACGACCTCAACAGCACGAACGGAACCACTGTGAACGGCATGAAAGTGCAACGCCACGCGCTCCAAGCAGGCGACATCGTGGAGATTGGCAATACCCAGCTCCAAGTGTCGGTAGGAGTTTGATGGGATGCGTCGAACATCCGTTCGGTGTGAGGTGAGATGCTATGAAACGATGGGCAACGATGCTGGGCGTTCTGATTGCGGCAATCAGCTGGGCGCAGGGGCTACAAGCAGGCGCAGCCGCGAACAAGATTACGCCGAACAAGCAGGTGTTTCTGGCAGGGTACGCGCCGAACCGACCGAACACAGGCGGCGTCCACGACGATATCTGGGCGCGCGCAGTGGTGGTGCAGGTCGGGCAGGAGCGACTCGCCATCGTCGTGTGCGACCTGCTGGGACTGCTACGCGACGATGTGCAGCGTATCCGCCAGCAAGTCAAATCGGTACCCCCCAACCGCGTGATGGTGCTATGCACGCATGTGCATTCCGCGCCCGACACGATGGGACTGTGGGGACCCAATCCCTTGCAGTCGGGACGCGACCCCGACTATGTGAATTTCGTGATTGAGACGGCGGCGAAGACGGTGGACGAAGCCGCAAGCCGATTGCAACCCGCCACGGTTGGATTCGCGAAGACGACCGTCGAGGGCGTCGCGTATAACTATCGCATCGAGCAGATACTGGACACCGAAGCCGCCGTGATGCAGTTCCGCAGCAAGGCGGACGGCAAGGTGATTGCGACGCTCACCAACTTCGCCTGCCACCCCGAAGTGCTGAACAACGACCAACTCACCGCCGATATGTGCCACTGGTACTACCAAGTGGTGGAGCGCGAGGCGGGTGGCGTGGCGATTTTCGCCAACGGCGCGCTGGGCGGCATGATTTCACCCGCGTCAGACCCGAACTCCACGGCGCCCAAAGGGCGCGACTGGGCGCGCGCCGAACGCTACGGAACCGCCATCGCCCAAAAAGCACTCGAAGCGATTGGCAAGGCGACCTTCACCGACGCCGTGTCGTTGGAACATCGCGAGGCGACCTACACCGTGACTTTGGAGAACGAGAACTTCAAACTCGCGCTCGCCGCCGGCGTATTGCCGAAGGGAGCCTCCCTCGCTGACGGCAAAGTGACCACAGAGTCGCACCTGATACGGCTGGGCGACGCCGTAATCTTCACCATGCCCGGCGAGGTGCTGCCCAATGTGGGTATCCTGCTCAAGCGGCTGCTCGCGCCGTATGGCAATCCTGTGTTCCTGTTCGGCATCGCCAACGACGAGCTGGGCTACATCTTGAGCTTGGAAGATTTCTATCTGGACTTGTATAGCTACGAGCGCAGCATGTCGGTCGGCTCGGAGATAGGTCCTGCGATGGTGCAGGCGGCGCGGCAGATGATGGCGCAGCTCGCGCCGCGCACGCCCAGTGTCGCCGCTTCGGGCGAGCAATCCCCTGTTGAGCAGGAGCTGGAGAAGTATCTGGGGCGTTTCCGTCCCGACCGCGCGGGCAGCTTCAAGGCGACCTATCGGCTCGTGCTGGAAGGCGCAGGGGAGTTCTACTTGCGCATCGCCGACGGCAAAGCCACCCTGAGCAGGCAAGGCGACCCGACGGAAGCGGCGGTGACCATCAAAGCCCCTGCCGAGGTGTTCTTAGCCATCATCAACGGCAAGCGCGACCCGCTGGACGCCTACAACACAGGCGAACTGCAAATTCAGGGCGACATCGGAATCGCGCAGTATCTGCTGTTCGTGTTCGAGTGAGGCGGCGCGTTGGGGTATCCTCTATCTATGCCGCGTCGCCATCCGCTCTCGCCGATACTGTTTCTGGCGCGCAATCCGGGGCGCAGTCTGCCCTTGACTTTGGTGCTGGCGCTGGCGGTGCTGACCATCGCCAGCGTCGTCGCGCTGCTCAACTCCATCGATCGCACGATTCTCAAAATCTACGATTATAACCGCTACTTCGCGGCGATTACCCCACGCGGCTCGAACAAACTCAAGCCAGCACTGGTGGAGCGCATCGAGCAAGCGCCTTACTATGGCGCGTCTTACGAGACGGTGGTCTGCTTTATGAACGCGGAGACCATCGTGGGCAAGATGCCGTTTGTGATTTTCGGGCTGGAGCAGGCGCAGATGGAATCGCTGGCGGCGCGCTGTCGGCTCACGCTGAAGGAAGGTCGCTATCCCAAGCCGGGCGAGGCGGGCGTGGCGCTGTCGGAGCCGCTGATGCGCAACAAGAGCCTCCAAATCGGCGATGTGGTGCTCTCGCCCTTTATTCCCGACCAGTACGCGCCTGTGCCCGTTCGAGTGGTGGGCGTCCTCAAGGGCGATACTTGGCTGGCGATTGGTTCGTTCGAGTTCATTCGCGATAACTTCTTCCCGCCCACGCGCAACCTGCTGATTTTCGCGACGGAGCCGCGCCTGCAACCCAAGTTGGACGCTTGGATCCGTGAGACGCTCAAAGGCGAGCAGGCGCGCGTGTGGACCTACGCCGAGCTGCAGGAGGAGACGCACCGCGCCTTTCGCAACCTCTATTTCATCACGGGTATCGTGGTCGTGGTGGTGTCGGTGATGCTGGCGACGATGACCGGGCTGCTCGCCAACATCTACTTCCAGCAGCGATTGGTGGAGTTTGGCTTGCTGCAGGCGATAGGCTTCACGCGCTTGGGCTTGCTGATGCGGGTATCGCTGGAGACCATCACGGTGGTCGCGCTGGGCTGGGCGTTGGGCGTGCTGAGCGCGATGGGCATCCTGCTCTGGGCGAAGGTGCGCATCATGGAGCCGCGCGGACTGTATATCGAGCCGCTCGACCCGATTGCTTATCAGTATACGCTGCCTGTGCCGCTGATGGTGCTTGGCTTCGCGCTGTTCACCATCGGTTGGCGTCTACGCACTTTTGACCCCGTGGCGATTGTGGAGCGCAGGATTGTGTAGCTACTCCAGCGGAATGCGCCAGCAAAACTCGCCGTAGAGACGGCGTTGCATATTGGGCTGAAGCGTGTCCAAGCCGAGCGTGATGCGCCAGCGTGCGGACTCATATCCGAGCGTCATCATCGGATACGGTTGCCAATAAGTCATCCACAACGCGCCGCTGTGAACATCCCAGCGGAGCGCCATCGCGAGTCGCCAATCGGCATGGTGGGCGGCGATGACCCCGAAGCGGCGCGCGCCGTCGCGTTGCCAGAGGGCGATTTCCGTGCGGGGGCGCGCCGCGCGTTCGAGTGCTTGATCCGAAACACGCCCCTCCAACAACGGCGGCGCGCGTAGGAACCCATCGGCGTCGGGCGTGAGTTGGTTCACGCGCACCGTTGCATTAATCCACTGCGCCGTTCGCACGCGCAGATGGCTCCACAGGTTCTCAACGGACAGGCTGACGCCCCAGCGGTTGGTCTGCAGCGCGATGCCTGCGTGAGCGGCGTAGCCGTATCCGCCGATGCGCGTGGCAGGCACGCCGCGCGTCGTGAGCAGGGTAAGCTCACCTGCGAAAGCGTCGCCCTCCTTCTGACCCTGCAGCCGTCCTTGCTGAACACGCTGTAGATGGAGATAACTGACCCCGATATGATAGCGGAGGCGAACCGCCTCAACGGCAAGGTCGCCCCGATAAGTGAGCGTCCAACAGTTCACGGCGGAACGATTGAGCGTTGCCTCGACAGGGTAGCGCGTGTGCTGACGCAGGCGTCTCTGCTCGCTTTCTAAAAATAGGCGTGCAGCGCCCCGATTGCCCTCGAACCAGTCTGCCAAACCGTAAGCATACGCCAACTCCCACCGTTGCCAGCGGAGTCTCGCTTCGTATGCCTGAACGCTGATGAGGTAGCCGCGCGTTGCATCGTGGTCAGCTGCGCTCGCTTTGCGCTGGAGGGGGCGTACATTGGTATCGGCAAGGTACAGCGCGCGCGTTTCTATCGCACGCCCTGATAAGTCGGTTTCGCCGGGCAATAGTGGGTTCTGGGTCGGCGTGAAGACCGCCTGTGCGCTTCCCGCCACCATCGTCAGGCTACATAACCCGCACGCTATCCAGTGCTGGGGAGAGCGCAACGCTCTCCCCCAGAGTGTCTTGCTCAATCTTCTAAAAAGAGCAATGAGTTCACTGTCTCAAAGGTATTGTCCATGTAGCGCACGAGGTAGGCGTCGCCCAGGTCGGGAAGCCCCAGCGCGCTCGCCTTGCCAATCTGCGCCACAGCCGTTCCGTCAGGCTTGCTGATATCGCCTGACGCTGTATCGGTCTCGGCGTCGTAGCGGAGCGTCATGCGCAGGTTAGACGGCGTATGGTTCATCTGCAAAGTAGCGGTTTCAAACGGCTGCGAACGATTCACACAGCCGTCCTGCACGCGCAGGTTGCCCACGAACTCGCCTTGCATCCGCTCCTCGCCTAAATCCAACCGCAGCACAATCCGCACGCGCGCGGGGGAGAGGTCTGGCTCGGGGACGACATTGAAGTAGATGAGCGCGCGTCGTCCGATACGCGGCGTCAAGTTCCCGTTGAACTCGAAGTTGCCGCGCGGGAACTGCTCCAGCGGGATGGTACGGAGTTCGAGGGGGTTCTCGGCTGTCGGGTTCTCCCAACGGGCGTTGATTGTGCCCACCAGAGTATCGTTGGGGGTGCGATACTCCACCTGCGCGCGGAGTCGCACGGGTTGCGGTTCACTGCCCACGCGCTGGAACTGCGCCTCCACCTCGCGCATGAGCAGGGTACGGTTCTCAGCCGAGAAGGTGAGCGATTGCACGGTGAACTGCTGCAGGTTCTTATCCGCCGGGTCGGCGTCCGCGAAAGAGACGCTCAAGTTTTGCAAGTCGAGATTAGGACCGCGCTCGGTCTTGAGCGTCGCCTGAACGCGCGCTGCCTTGATCAGCTTTTGGTTCCTGCTGGGCGAATAGGTATCCGATTCGAGATTGGTGATGTTCAAATCAGCGTATTGGCTCTGCAGGGTTCCGCTGAGCTTCGCGTAGTCGATGTCTCCTTCTTGTGGACCTGTGCGCACATCCATCACGCCGTTGAACCGAATCGGCTCGCGCAGTTCGGCGTCGGCGAGGTTCATCTGCGCGCGGAGTTGAGTGGGATTGCCTTCCGAGTCTCGTTGCGAGACCTCAAAGAAGCCATCGTATTGGAAGCGTGCATCGCCCTGTTTACGCACTGTGAAGTTCACACGCCCTGCATCGGGGTTGAGGCGGAACTCTTGGAGCGGATTGCTGGTGGTTACGGTGCAGGTAAGCTGCCCGCTTTCCACAATCCAAGTGCGGTCGTTGGGCGCGTCGCCGATGCGCGTCAATACATAACGCCCTCCCTGCTGCGTTTCGCGGTAGCGCGCAGGGGGCAACCCATCCAGCGAGTCGTCGTACTTGCGTTCGTCGAGACCCAGTACGCGCACGACGAAGTTCCCGCCCCGTTCGCCGAGTTGTTCAAGCGGTTCGATGATGTCGCGCTCGATAACCCGCTCCTGTTGCTGCACGGACTGCTCGAGGCGCAGAATCTCCTCGTTGCCGCGATCGAGCCATCCTGACCCATAGTCGCGGAGCATTTGCGTCATCCCCTTCGCCACAGCGACATCGCCTGTGGGGGGACGCAAGTTTTGCCCCTGCTCCACTACTCGCGCACGAACCTGCTCGCGCAACTGCGGCTCAACAATTCCGTCGCCGATATTCTCAGGCAAGGTCTGCCCTACAACGAGGCTCAAGCGGTCACGGTCGCGTAGCAACTCGCGAACGCGATCGACCACCGACGCCACGCCGTTCGGCGAGAGCGCATTCAGGTTCTGCTGGCGGGCATAGCGCAGTATCTCTTCGGTGGCGAGGGTTGTGTAAGCGTCAAGGTTCGCGCCCGCGTAGCCCTGCGGAGGCAATGCAGGCGTCAGCGTGGCGGCGCGCACACGCTCGCCGCCCACTTCCTTCTCTGCCACAATCAGAAGGTCGCGCCCGATGTAATCGGAGGGAACGCTCAGGGTGTAGCGTCCGTCCGAGTCGGAGACGGTCTGGGCAATCGGTGAACCGAGCTGAAGCGCTAAGTAGGCGCGCACAGTCGCGTTCGGCAGCGCAGCGCCTGTCAACGCACGGGAACGCGGAGTGCCTGAAGGCACAAGCACAACGCCGCTAATCGTTAACTGGTTCGAGGGTGGGGGTGTAGGAGTACCTCCTCCGCCTCCGCCGCAATTGGATAGTGAAACAAGCAGTACAGTTGCGGCAACCATGAACAGCCACCGCTTTGCATCATCATTGATACGCAGCTGATGCATAGTCATCCTCCGCTTGAATTTTACCGAATATCTGTTCAAAAAATCAAGGTTTTGGAAAATGCCTCGCTGGACACCGCGCGGTTCGCCGAGGTACCGACACTCCAAGCCGCACTTTCGGCGCGTGAGTTGGGTATACTCTTAGCCACGCTAAGTATTTGTGTAGGAGACCGACGATGCCGATTGTAACGCGCGAGCATGTTTTGGACGCTTTGAAGAACATCATAGACCCCGATTTGCACCGCGATATCGTGTCGCTGGGGTTCGTGAAGGATGTGGTGATTTGCGACGGCGCGGTAAAGACGGTCATTGAGCTCACCACGCCCGCCTGCCCCGTGAAAGACCAGATGAAGGCGGAGGCGGAGCGGCTGATTGCGCAGATTCCTGGCGTGTCGGCAGTGAATGTGGAGATGACCGCGCAGGTGCGCGGGCGCGCTAT
>CALGZO010000251.1 GCA_937934465.1 uncultured Fimbriimonadales bacterium
GCGCCCAGCGAACTATTCGCCCCTGTCGCCCGGCAAAGGCTACACGGTACTGGAAGTGCTGGATCGGCAGTTAGCGGTGATTTCGCTGGCGGGGCGCGTGTTTATGGACAACGCCGACTGCCCCTTCCGCAAGTTCGACGACATCTACGCGCAGCTGCCGACGCCGTTCGTGTTCGTGGACTTTCACGGTGAGGCGACCTCCGAGAAGACCTGCTTCGGCTACTATGTGGATGGGCGCGCCAGCGCGGTCATCGGCACACACACCCATGTGCAGACCGCCGACGAGCGTATCTTGCCCAAAGGTACGGCATACCTCACCGACGCGGGCATGTGCGGCGCGCTGCACTCGTCAATCGGCATGGAAATCGAGCCGTCCGTCCAGCGTTTTTTGACGGGCATGCCCGCCAAAAGCGATGTGGCGAAGGGCGCGGCGGTGGTCTGTGCAGTGCTTATCGACTTGGACCGCGCCACAGGCAAGGCGTTGGGCATCCAGAGGCTTCAGAAGCGGCTCAGTGAGTAACTGAGGTACAATCTTATACCGATTGTGTGAGGATAACCTATGAAAACGACTGTTGTATGGTTTCATAACGATTTGCGTTTATCGGACAACCCTGCGTTGTATGAGGCGGCGCGGCGGGGCGCGGTCGTGCCCGTCTATATCTACGCGCCTGAAGAGCAGGGCAGCCGTGCGCCTGGCGCAGCGCGACGGTGGTGGCTGCACCACTCGCTGCAGTCGCTCGATCAGTCGCTACAGCGGCGCGGGCTGAAGCTCGTGGTTCGCCGCGCACAGCAGAGCCTGCCCGTGCTGGAGCAGATTCTGACTGAAGTGGGCGCGGACGCGCTCTACTGGAACACGCGCTACGAACCGCAGCTGTGGACGCGCGATGAGCAGATTCGTAAGACGCTCCGCGCGCGCGGCGTCGAGGTACGCGAGTACCCCAGCTACCTGCTGCACGACCCTGACGCCGTGCGCACCGACGCGGGGCAGCCATACGGGGTGTTCACGCCGTTTTGGAAGCGAATGTTGCAGGTCGTGCAAGTGCCCGAACCGCTGCCCGAACCCGAACCGCTGCACGCGCCTGAGCGTATGCCCCACTCCGAGCCGCTGGACTCGCTGAAGCTGCTGCCCACAATCGACTGGGCGGCAGGATTCCGGGAGACTTGGCAGGTGGGCGAGGCGGCGGCGCATCGGCGACTGGAGTGGTTCCTGAGCAACGCTGTGGAGGGCTACCACACCCTGCGCGACCGCCCCGACTTGGACGCCACCTCGCGCCTCTCGCCCCACCTGCACCACGGCGAGATTACCCCACGCCAGATTTGGCATGCAACCCTGCGCCACAGCGGCGGCAAGTGGACAAAAGGCGTGGAACACTTCCTGCGCGAGGTCGGCTGGCGCGAGTTCGGCTATCACATCCTGTATCACCATCCCTACACTCAAGAGCGCGCCCTGCGCCGCGAGTTCGAGACCTTCCCGTGGACGGAGGTGGAGACGCCCGCTTACAAAGCGTGGACCAAGGGGCGCACAGGCATTCCGATGGTCGATGCAGGCATGCGTCAGCTCTGGCGCATCGGCTGGATGCACAACCGCACGCGCATGATTGTCGCCTCGTGGCTCACCAAGAACCTCTTGCTCCACTGGCGACTGGGCGAGGCGTGGTTCTGGGACACGCTGGTCGACGCGGACCCTGCCAGCAACATCTTGGGCTGGCAGTGGACATCGGGCTGCGGCGCGGACGCGGCGCCCTATTTCAGAATCTTCAACCCTGTGATACAGGGGCGCAAGTTCGACCCCGACGGCGCGTATGTGCGCCAGTGGGTTCCCGAGCTGGCGAACCTGCCGACGGAGTATATCCACGCGCCGTGGGAAGCCCCAGAGCGCGTGTTGCAACAGGCAGGCGTGGAGTTGGGCAAGACCTACCCCCACCCCCAAGAGCGGCTGGACAAGAGTCGCGACCGCGCGCTGGAGATGCTGGAACGCTGGTCGCGCGGCGGCTGAACGCCCGCTACAGCATCACCACGAACCGCTCCGCCTCGCGCGTGTAGGTGTTGAACGGGTCGCGCATGTCCACCTGACGATTGCGGTCTACATACACGATGTCCCAGTCGATGTAGTAGCGGTTGTAGCGTCGCTCGGCGAGCTTCTTGATGACATAGCCGCGCGCGTGGGCGCGGGTGTCGGCGGGCGGCGTGGTCACGCCTGCCTCAATCTGCACATCGTCGATGACGCGCGCCACCTCGCCCATCTGTTGCAGCGCGTAGTAGAGACCCTGCTCAGGGTTGATGTTGTGATACTCCAAGTCGATGGAGTGGAGCGCCTCGTCGCCCCACTGTGCGCCGGTGTCTTCCATATACTCGCGCAGGATGCGCAGCTTGATGAGCCAGTCGAGGCGGTCTTCCAGCTTCTCAGGGTCGGTCTCCAAGGTGTCCAGCACATACTGCCACTCGTGCAGCACCCAGTCGGTTTCGGGGTCGCGCCCGGCGAAGCGTTTCTGCGCGAGTTGCAGGTAGGCGCGTTGCACATCGATGGCGGGGATGGTGCTGCCGTCGAGCATCGTGACAATCCATTTGCGGGTGGCGTCGCGCGAGATGCTCTTGAGGGTGTGTAGGGCGTCCTGCAGGCGCAGCCAGTTGGGGATGGCGCGCGCTTCGGCGAGGTCTAACACCAAGCAGGTGGTTCCGATTTTCAGCGCGGCGGCGTACTCGCTCATGTTGCCCTCGCCGAACAGCAGGTGCAGCCGTTGGTAGTTCTGGTAGCCGTACACACTGTCCCACTTCGGATTGATAATCGCGCGGTTGAAGCGCACGCGCGAGGCGTTCTCGCGCACGATGTGGTCGGCGCGCTGCGACAACTGATACTGCACTGTCGGGTCAGGCTCCACATTGTAGACATTCGAGACCCAGATGAAATCGATAGGGTGGTCGGCGACTTCGGAGAGGGAGGGTCGGAACCCTGCGTGTTCGAGGCGATGCCCCCCGACGCGCCCTGCCCCCGCAAAGATTTGGCGCGTGGTCAGAAACGGCAGCACCAACTTGTGCCAATCGCTGGGGAGGCGATCGTCCGTGCGCACCAAGTAGTTCTCGTGGCAGCCGAAAGTGTGCCCTGCGAAGTGGTCTACATTATTGTTGTGGAAACTTACGCGCTCGTCCCAGTGCATCTGTTTGAGAGTGTTGTAGATGATGCGTTGCCCTGCCTTCTCGTGCGCCACTATATCGAACAGGCTGGCGCATTCTGGGGTGGCGTACTCTAAATGGCTCCCGACGGCGTCGATGTAGAGGCGTCCGCCGTTGATGAGGAACCCGCCGCTGCGTGCAGGTTCGAACGCCTCATCGCGTGCGGTCAAGTCAATCAGTCCCAGCCGCGCCTTGCTGAACACATGGTTCTTGACGGCTTCCACAACGGTCTCGGAAGTGCCCACGCGCTCGTCCCGCACGAAGCACCCGAACTCAGTCTCGATACCGAATACGCGACGCCCTATCATTTCAGGCTCCCCCTACGGCTCATGCCTATATTATACACGATTTTGTGGGGTTGGGTTCCGATGGTCGGTATAATAAGGTCGTATGCGTCGGCTCCCCGGTTGGGGTTTTTGCGCGTTGGCGGCGGCGGTTCTTGCGCTGGTTCCGTTGTTTGGTGGATGGACGAGAGGCGAGTGGGTGTTTGCGCCGCTGCGGTTGCTGTTTCATTTTGAGCCGTGGCGTAGCCTGCCGACGGCTGTGGAGCCGCCCGGTTGGGATGTGCTGATTTGGGACGGCGCGGCGCAGTTTTACATCTGGCGCGACCTTGTGCGGACGCTCTGGCTCGGCGGCGAGCTGCCGTTGTGGAACCCCTACGCGCTCTGTGGAACCCCGCTGTTAGCCAACAGTCAGTCCGCGCCGTTCTATCCGCCCCATCTGTTTGTGCTGCCGTTGCCCTCTTGGGCGGCGGTGAGCGTGCTGGCGTGGTTCCACTTGTTCTGGGCGGGGCTGGGCTTGGGCTTGTGGCTGCACGGGCGCGGGCTACGCGCCGCGGCGGTACTCGTCGGGATGGCGCTTTGGACGCTGAGCCTCTTCATGGTCGCGTGGCTGCCGTTGAGCTCTGTGCCTGCGACGCTGAGCTGGTTCGGGTGGCTGCTATTGGGGGTGGAGCGGGTGCGCGAGCGCGGTTTTCAGGGCGCGTGGGCGTTTGCGTTGCCAGTCGGTATGATGCTGTTGGCAGGGCACTTGCAGTTCGCGCTCTACGGGCTACTGATGAGCCTGCTCTACGCGCTCTACTGGGGGTATGAGACTCGCGCGCGGGGTGGGTGGTCGCGCTACGCGCTTGCGCTCGGCGTCGGCTATGCGGGCGGCGCGATGCTTGCGGGGGCGCAGCTGCTGCCCACGCTGGAGCTGTCGGGCTATAGCCATCGGCAGGCGGTTCCGACGGAGGCGGGCTATGAGGCGTATACGCGCGCTGCGCTGCCGCTGTTCCATCTCATCACGGCGTGGTTCCCGAACGCTTACGGCGTGTTGCGCGAGGGCGGCTACTGGGGCGCGGTGCATTACGCGGAGCTCGCCGTGTCGGTGGGCGCGTTCGGGCTGCTGCTGGCGCTGATGGGCGTGCGGCGACGCGGGCAGGGCGCGTTCTGGCTGGGCGTGGGGCTACTCGCGCTGCTGATTGCGCTCGGAACGCCTCTGACGAAACTGCTCTACTTCTACCTGCCGGGCTACAGTGCGACTGGCTCGCCTGCGCGCGTGCTGTGCCTGTGGGCGTTCAGCATGGCGATATTGGCGGCGCACGGCTGTCAAGCGTTGGGCGTGTGGAAGCGTGCGCTCGCCGTCTGGGTGGGGCTATTGGCGTTCGTTGCGCTGCTGACGGGGCTGACCCTGCCACAGGGGGTACCCTTCAACGCGCTTTGGGAAGGCGTGTTGCGCGACCTCGCGCTCTACTTCGGAGTGGGCTTGACGGTGGGCATCGTCGGCGTGGCGAGTCGGTCGGGAGTTCTTCGCTCGGACATACTACCCATCGTTTTGGCGGCGATTCCGCTGATAGTCTGGGCGAGCCTTCCGCGCAGTGCGCCGCTGGGTGCGGTCTATCCGCCGCTGCCTGAGTTGCCCGTGCTGCAGAGGGGCGAGCGGATTGCCGTGTTGAACACGCGCTGGAGCCTCTACGAGCCGCCGCCTGCCCGTATGCCCCCGAACACGCCCGTCGCCTATCGCCTCCACGATGTCGGCGGGTACGACTCGCTGCTCACGCGCCATTACAAACGCTTTCTGGACCTGCTGAACGGTCAGGACAGCGCGCCGCCTGAGAACGGCAACATGCTCTTTGTGAAGACTTTGAACCCTGCGCTTGCCCGCTTGCGCGTGCGTGCGGTTCTCACGCCTGACGGCTGGCAGAGCCTACCGCCTGCGCCGACGCGATTGCAACCGCTGGAGCTGTTGCCCCACGAGGAAGCCGTGTGGTCGCGCTTGCAGCAGAACCCTTTCCCAGACGCCATCCCCGTCTTCGGCGCGGAGGCGCAGCGCGCCCTGCAGCAATACGGTCAGGGTACGCTCGCGCCGAACCCCACTGTCGAGTGGCAAACCTATCGTGCGAACTTCCTGCGCTTGCGCGTGGTGAACCCGACCTCACAGACCAGTTGGCTACTGATTACCGACGCTTGGTATCCCGGCTGGCGGGCGACTGTGAACGGCGAGCCTGTCCCGATGCTGCGTGCGAACGGCGCGTTCCGCGCCGTGCCTGTGCCTGCAGGCGAAGCGATTGTGGAGATGCGCTTCCTGCCGAGCAGCGTTATCGTCGGCGCGCTCCTGAGCGGCTTGGGCGTCGTGCAGATAGGCGCGCTGGCGCTGGCGCGCAGGCGCGTTAGGTAAACTCAATCGTATGCTTCTGATAGTCGGCGGCGCGGGCTACATCGGCTCGCATATGGTGAAATATCTGCTTCAAAAGGGCGAGCGCGTGGTGGTGTTGGACAACTTCGCCACAGGGCACAGGGGCGCGCTTGCGGGCGGCGTTTTGGAGCAGGGCGACCTGCGCGACCCCGAAACGCTGAATCGCGTCTTTCGCGCCTACGATATCGAGTGCGTCTTCCACTTCGCAGCGTTCATCTTCGCGGGCGAATCGATGCGCGACCCTGCCAAGTATTACGACAATAATGTGCTGGGCTGCCTACGCCTGATGGAGGCGATGCGCCAGCACGGCGTGTCGCAGATTATCTTCTCGTCCACTGCGGCGGTGTACGGCGAGCCTGTGGAGGTGCCCATCCCCGAAACGCACCCGCAGAACCCGACCAACACCTACGGCGAGACGAAGCGCGTGATGGAGGGGATGTTGCGCTGGTACGGACAGGCGTATGGGGTGCGCTCGATGGCGTTGCGCTACTTCAACGCGGCAGGGGCAGACCCCGACGGCGAGCTGGGCGAAGACCACCGCCCCGAAGAGCATCTGATTCCGCTCACGCTGTTCGCCGCGCTGGGCAGGCGCGAGTCGATCTCCGTGTTCGGTACAGATTACGACACGCCCGACGGCTCCTGTATTCGCGACTATGTGCATGTGTGGGATCTCTGCGAGGCGCACTATTTAGCGTTGCAGCGTCTGCGCGCAGGCGCGCCCAGCGATGTATACAACTTGGGCAACGGGCAGGGCTACTCGGTGCTGGAAGTGATACGCACGGCAGAGCAGGTGGTGGGCAAGCCTATCCCGACCGTGTACGCCCCGCGCCGCTCGGGCGACCCCGCGCGACTGGTCGCCTCCAGCGAGAAAGCCCAACGCGAACTCGGCTGGCGACCCCGCTACCCCCAACTGGAAACGATGATCGAACACGCCTACCAGTGGTTCGTGAAACATCCGAACGGCTACGAGTAAGCCCAACACCCGACGCGCATGCGCAAGGCGCGCCACCTGCCGAAACGCGAGGAACCTGCCGACAATAATTTGCGTTAATCACTGCAGGGGGTACCTATGACGCAGGCTGAACGCGCCGAACTGGAACGCTGGATCGAGATGATTTACGAGCAGGCACTGGCGATGGGCTTAGACCCGTTCCCTGTGCATTTCGAGGTCGTGCCCGCGCATGTGATTTACGAACTCGGCTCGTATGCCTTGCCCGCGCGCTTCTCGCACTGGACCTTCGGACGCGACTACCATGTGCAAAAGACGATGTACGAGTACGGGGTGAGCCGAATCTACGAACTCGTGTTCAACAGCAACCCTGCCCAAGCGTTCCTGCTCGATGTGAACGATATGCTCGCGCACAAACTCGTCGTGGCGCATGTGTACGGGCACTCCGACTTCTTCAAGAACAATATCTACTTTGAGCATACCGACCGTCGGATGATTGAGCGCGCGCGCCTCCACGCCGAGCGCATTCGCGACTACGAAATGCGCTACGGACCGCTGGTGGTGGAGCAGTTTCTGGACGCGGTGCTGTCGATTGAGGAGCATATCGACCCTGTGCTGCCCACCTACGGCGCGCCCCCACGCAAACAGGAAGCCGACGAGCCGAGACCTGTCGGCGACACCTACGAAGACCTGTTCTACTTGACGCAGCCCAAGCCCAAACCCGAACCCAAACCGCGCAAAATCCCTGAAGAGCCACAAAAAGACCTGTTACTGTTCATACGCGACCACTCGCGCGTGCTGGATGACTGGCAACGCGACATCATCAGCATGATACGCGAGGAGATGCTCTACTTCCTACCCCAGATTAAGACGAAGACCATCAACGAGGGCTGGGCGACCTTTTGGCACGAGCGTATCTTGGAGGCGTTGCCGCTGACCCCTGACGAGCATGTGCAGTTCCGCAAGATGCACTCGGCGGTGGTGCAGCCCGGCTCGCGCACCAGCCTGAACCCCTACTATGTCGGCTACAAGGTGCTGCGCGACATCGAGCGTCGCTGGAACGGCGAGGTTGACCCCGACGAGCAAGAGACCGACTGGATGGGCTACCGCATCGAGCGACCCGTCGGGCAGGGCATGCAGAAACTCTTCGAGGTGCGCACGCTGGAGTGCGACCAGACCTTCCTGCACAAGTACCTCACTGAGCGGCTCGTGCGCGAGTTAGACCTCTACACCTATCGCGTGGAGGAGCGCAACGGCGAGCTGGTGTGGGTGGTGGACGAGACCGACTGGCGCAAGGTGCGCAACACGCTGGTCGATAACATGACCAACTTCGGCATGCCCGTGCTAACAGTGGAGGACGGCGACTGGGAGCATCGCGGCGAGCTCTACCTCAAGCACCACTACGACGGCAAGCCGCTCGATATGCAGCGCGCCACCCGCTGTATGCGCTACATAGCCAAACTCTGGGGGCGTCCAGTGCATATCGAGACCGTCATCGACGACGAGCAGGTACTGATTACCTGCGACGGCAACAGTGTGACTCAGCGTGCGCTGTAGGCTCAGTTGGCGAACACGCCTTCTTTGGTGTCCTGCAGCACCTGATAGTGTCGGGCGCGGCACTGGTTCATCAGTTGCAGGCGTCGCTCGTTCTCCACGCCGAGCAAGCGCATAATCCTGCCCGCGATTTCGATAAAGGTCTCGAACTCTTCGGGCACGACATCGGTCGCGCCTGCGGCGTAGAGCGGCTCGATTTCCGCCATGTAGCGTGTGCGCACGATGACATACACATCGGGGTTCATCTCGCGGATGGTGCGCATGGTGTAGCGTGCGCTGATGGGGTCGGAGATAGCAATCACGACGGCTCGGGCGCGCTCGATGCCTGCGGCGTGCATAATTTCGGGGTGCGCCGCGTCGCCGTACACGACGGGGATGCCTTGCTTTTGCGCCTCACGCACCAGCGCGCCGTTCATCTCCACCACCACGAACGGCTCGTTCAAATCGCGCAGCAGGCTCGCCAAGTTGCGCCCGTTCAAGCCGAACCCCACGATGATGATATGGTCGCTCAGCTCGGGGTGGCTCTCGTGTTTGGCGCGTGTGTGGGCGAGCCAGTGGGCGCGTCGGGTCGCCCGCGCCAGCAGCTGGTAGGTTCCCGCGAGCAGGATTGGCGTGAGCAGGATGCTGAGCGAAGTGCCCGCCACGATGCCGTTGATTAGGTCGTTCGGCAGCAGGTTCGCCCCGCGCGCCTGCTCCATCAGCACGAACGAGAACTCGCCGATGTTCGCCAGCGTCATCCCCGCGAGCAAGCCCACCCGCAGCGGACGCCGAATCGCCAACGCCACGCCCAGCACCAACGCGCACTTGAACGCCATCAGCCCGACCGTCCACAACAGCGTCTGCAACCAAGCCGTCTGCAACGCCTGTAAATCCACCAACATCCCCACCGAAATGAAGAACAGCGCAAGGAAACTGTCGCGGAAGGGGGTGATGTTGGCGGTAATCTGGTGGCTATAGGGCGTCTCGGAGATAATCACGCCCGCCACGAACGCCCCCAACGCAGGCGACAGCCCCAGCGACTGCGTGATGTAGCTCATCAGCAACGCGATGAAGATGGAGCCTAACACGGGAATCTCGCGCGAGTCGGAAGCCGTCATCCAGCGCAGCAGCGCGGGCACAATCAACCGCGCCAAGCCGTAAACGCTCGCCACGCCCACGACCGTAATCAGCAACTTGACGCCCACCAGCGACGCCCCGCGCCCCTGCAACTGCGTCAAAAACGGCAGAACCGCCATGAAAATCGGCGCCATAATGTCTTGAAACAGCAGCACCCCCACCGCGAATCGCCCGTGCGTGCTGTCCAACTCGTTGCGCTGCTTGAGCAACTTCACCCCGACGGCGGTGCTGCTGAGGCTGATAATCATCCCCAGCGCCACCGCCTGCTCCAAGCGGAAGCCGAGCAACCCCGCGCCCAGCGCGCTCAGCGCCGCCGTCAACCCCACCTGCGCCGCCCCCGCACGCAATACATAGGTGCGCAACTGAATCAACTTGTCAATCGAGAACTCCACCCCCAACGAGAACAGCAGCAGCGCGACGCCCAACTCCGCCAGCAGCTTAATCGCCTCCGCCTCGCCCGCTAAGCCCAAGCCGTAGGGACCAATCACCGCGCCCGTGAGAATGAACCCCACTATCGACGGCAGACGCAACCGCGCAAACAGCGCCACAATCACGATGCTGACGCCAATCACCAGCAGGATACTCTCCACCAAGTGGGAAGCATGAGTTTGCGCCATAAGGACGGAATTGTACCTGAACACCCTCGTAGAGGTATAATCGCTGGCGAACGGAGGCGACGATGCACGGGTATGTAATCGGCGTGGATGTCGGCACGGGCAGCGCACGGGCAGGGCTGTTCGACCTGCAGGGCGCACGCCTCGCGATAGCCTCGGAACCCATCCAAATCCACCGCCCGCAGCCCGAATATGCCGAGCAATCCTCAGCAGACATCTGGCGCGCTGTGTGTCAGGTGGTGCGCCAAGTGGCGCGCGAGGCGCGTGTGTCTCCCGAAACCGTGATAGGAATCGGCTACGACGCCACCTGCTCGCTGGTCGCGTTGGACGCGAACGACCAGCCCATCACCGTCTCGCCCACAGGCGACGCGCAGTGGAACATCATTATGTGGATGGATCACCGCGCGATTGCCGAGACGGAGCGCGCGAACGCGGGAGACTACGAGGCGTTGCGCTACTCGGGCGGCGCGCTCTCGCCTGAAATGGAGCCGCCCAAACTCGCATGGCTGCGCACGCATCTGCCCGATACCTTCACCAACGCCAGCAAGTTCCTCGACCTCGCCGATTTCTTGGTCTATCGCAGCACGGGCAACAACTTGCGCAGCGAATGCACGATGGGCTGTAAGTGGACCTACCTGCCTGCTGAGCGTCGCTGGGATATGCGCCTGCTGCACGATTTGGGCATTGAGTCGATTCTGGAGCGCGGTCGCGCGGGCGAGGCGATACTGCCGTTGGGCAGTGCGGCGGGCAACCTCACGCCCCAAGCCGCGAGCGAGCTGGGGCTAACCCCCCAAACGAAGGTCGCTATCGGCATCGTGGATGCGCACGCAGGCGCGATAGGGCTGCTGGGCGCCGCTTGGGCGGGGCAGAGCGAGCCGCGCCTCGACGCGCTGGAACGCGCCGTCGCGCTGATTGCGGGCACATCCTCATGCTTGATGGCGCTCTCATCGCAGCCGCGCTTCGTGCAAGGCGTGTGGGGTCCCTACTACGGCGCGGTGCTGCCCACGCTGTGGATGAACGAGGGCGGTCAGTCCGCAGCAGGCGCGCTTATCGACTACACGCTGGAACATCATCGTCAGTACCCCGCGCTGGAGATGAAAGCCGAGCGCGAGGGCGTCTCGATTTACGAGGCGGCGAACCGAATCGTGGACGAGCTGGCGCAGGGGTTGCCTTACCCTGCGCTGCTTACACGCTGTCTCCATGTGCTGCCCGACCATTACGGCAACCGCGCGCCCTATGCCGACCCGCACGCGCGCGGCGTCGTGGACGGACTCACGCTCGACGCCAGCCTGCACGCGCTCGCACGGCTCTACTACGCCACGCTGCAGGCGCTCGCCTATAACCTCCGCGATGTGCTGCGCGCCATGCGCGAGGCGGGGTATCACACCGACGCCATCTATGTTACGGGCGGCAGCGCGAAGAACCGCTACTGGCTGCGCGAGACCGCTGACATCACAGGTTGCCGCGTGATAGTGAACCGCGAACCCGAAGCCGTGTTGCTGGGCAGCGCGATTCTGGGCGCCGTCGCCGCAGGCGCGTACCCCGACATCCCACGCGCCATGCACGCCATGACCGCGCCCGAACTCGTCGTGGAACCCAACCCCGCTACCGCCGACTACCACGCCCTCAAGTTCGAACTGTTCCGCGAACTCTACCAGCAACACAAAGCGCGACGCGAACGGATGGAGCAATTCCAGCCTCAAGCAGGAACCGCCGACGATGCGCCGTACGCGGCTCGATAGCTTCGTTTAGATTGGCGACGATAAAATAATCTACGCCTGCCTGCAGCAACACACTCACGACTCGCTCCCGCCATGCCCGTAGGCGTCGGCTTTCACCACCGCCCACAGCGTGCGCTTGCCGAGATACGCCTGCATCGCGCCCCTATTGTGTCGCAGCGCGTCAAGGTCGGTTTCAATCCAGTTCGTCGAGTACGCCACAGGGATATCGTACCGAGTGGACGAGTTTTGCAGCGTAGTGAGAACCTGCTTTTATGCGCGTCAGGTTCGTACCCAAACTCCGTGCAATTGAATCCGAACTTTTTGCTGGCGTGTGCGAACACCACATGGGTTGGCGGATTGTTGCCCTAATATCTCCTTCGGGTTCGCATTACGATACAGCTCATCGCAACTGTTGCTCCGTTTGCATTTCTTGCACTAGCGGTTCTCTTCGCCTACTACTATAGTTCCGCTAGTTCACTGCAGGAGTAGGAGCCGCCTTCGACAGTTTCCCAACAGCCGTAGTAAGTACCAATCGCACGACGTCCTGTGTTCCCGAGAATTGCCTCAAGCTTGGTGGCGCTGATAACAATGCCCGAACGCCCCGAACACGAAACGCACGAGGGAAAGAAAGGCATCCTCTACACTCTGGAACCGAGCGTGTAATCCGCGAAGTCATCACGCGGTTTGTGCGACACTATCCCCTGCCGCCGCGCCATCATCCCGACGAATGGCACACAGAGTGTCTGACCGAAGCTTGGCGGTGTGTCGAAGATGCTGTTCACACCTATGACTTCGTTAACACAGATGTTAGTTGCGAAAAGCTGTGCGTAAATTCGGTAAGGCGTGCCTGATGGTTCAAGTGTCTCACAGCAGTGTCTTATCATGCAGCTGTTGAAATCAATGCTATCGGTTTGGTATAATCACTGTGAAATGAAGGCTGTTCACCTGAGAGCGCGTTTCCACCGAATGGGTGCTGAAGGGAATGCACTACCACCTTGTTCTGCAGGCAGGTGGAAGTGACGATTTAGTAAAAGGGGGCATGAATATGCGGTTCGTGGGCAAGCTGCGCTGGTCTCAAGCAGAGGAGGCAGAGCTTTACAGGAAGATAAAAGCAGAGCGACAAAATCTCTCTGCAAAGTATCGTGAGTTATCGCGGCATTTGGACAGCTCAGACCCCGCTGTTTCTGAATACCTTAAGGCGTTTTTCCGTAAGAGATACGAGCAATCACAAGAAGAGACAGAACCTTTCTTTGGACGCATAGATGTGTCGTTGGATGAAAACAGTGTAATCTCGAGATACATTGGCTATCACGGTCACGAATCCGAAGAAACCCGCGTGGTTGATTGGCGTTCACCCATAGCATCGCTTTATTACTCTGCCCATCTTGGTAGATCTCACTATCAAGCTCCTCGTGGGAGGATAGAATGTCTGCTCACCTTGAAGCGAGTCTTTGAACGTGCAAGAATCGTGAGTACAGAATACTTGCCCTTACCCTTTTATGAGATCAAGCAATTAGATTTTGATGAGGCGTCGCTTTTTGATGAATATCTACAAAGGGCACTTTCTCTGCCCTCAGAAGGAGTAATGAAAGATATTATTCGTACAATAGCATCAAAGCAGGATGAGATTATTAGAAGCGATGATAAGCGTATACTAATACAAGGTGGTCCTGGAGTTGGTAAGACCGCCGTATTACTCCATCGAATCAGCTATCTCACCTACACTCTGAATCGAGAAGGTAAGCACGGAAAAGCTGCTTTTATTGCACCAACTCGTGTATTGGCGGGATATACCGTGGGAGTGTTTCGAAAGATGCCTGAAAGTCTTCCTACAATTATTCCTGTTGAAAATTTCGTTGACATGTGCTTGCGCCAGATAGCGTGTTCGTTCGGGATTGAGACCGCCGAGAAATCGATAGGAGTGACCGATTTGATAGAAATGGAATTATCCCGTCATGTAAACAACAATGCTGAAAAAATGCTTAAACTGAACAAGTGCTTCGATGTTCTGGAGAAAGCAACAGAAGTCCTGGCAATAACCCTGCTTATCAAGTTTTTGGACATCTTGCGAGAACATGTTTCAGATCTCGAAAGAGATGTTGAGAGTGTCCGTGGGACAATGCGGCGATTGAAAAGCGAAGCGAGGTCGTGGATAGAAAGCCAAACAGATAGCCGCGCGAAAAAAGAACTGGGTGAGGTTCACAAAATTGCCGATGAAACGGACTCAAACCTCGGATTACTGCAAGAGTTGATTACAAACCTAAGTCAGTGTAGCAGAGGGGAGTTCTTTAGGGTTAGGCTTGATGCTATCAAGGCGATTTTATGGCTTGCCAGCCAAGATGAACAGCAATACGGTCTCCACAAAATTCTGAAGAGAAAGAAGACGCACGACACTAAAATAGCGCCTGCAAGCGCGCGAGAAATTATCGAGTCAGCCTGTGTTCAATTCAGCGAGTTTTGGCAGCGATGGCATGAGCTACTAAGAGATAGTGTTGAGCTAATGAGTCCTCTCCGATGGCATGATTACTTAAACGAAGCGTGTCGTACAGATTATCTAAGAAATCTCGATCAAGAAATCAAAGACTATTTACAGTCCATCGATTGGGACGGTGCATGTAGCAGGTACGACTACGCAGTAGTCTATCTACTGATTGCTCAGCAGATGTTCTCGAGAATCGAGACTGACCTCGACAAATTCAGCATAATTGCCATCGACGAAGCACAAAATTTGCATATGCCAATACTCAAAATCATCAAAGAATCATTAAAAGATGAAAGCTTTGTAATAATCAACGCGGACTCTAATCAAGCTCTAGTACACCCACCCAGCTCGCTGGACGAGATTCTTATGCTATATCAGGCAACGAAATATGAATTGTCAGATTCGTATCGATCGAACCCTCTTATTGTCCGCGCGGGAGTAGAACTACTGAAAGAACCTGTGAATCTTCACCCTGTACGCAGAAGTGGGGAACCACCGAAGGTCCTAACTTGTTCAGATGAACAAATCGCCGCAATTGCTAATGGGCGAAGTGAGGAAAGCACAGCCATAATAGTCAAGTGTAAGCAAGTAGGCAAGAGTTTGGCAGAGAAAACTAAACTGCGCTTTATTAGTAAAGATGTTCCTTTTGAGATACGCGGAGCATTCATCATACCTTTATCGCTTTGTGCAGGGTTGGAGTTTGACAATGTAATCTTGTATGGGGTCTCGATGTACGATTTAGACAATTCTGAAGATAGATCACGCTTATATGTCGCTGCTACGCGAGCAATACACCAATTGTATTTCCACGATGTAGATGGCGACTCGAAGACTATGCGTAGCATTATGACGGTACTACAATCCTTGACATCCGCGTAGTTTATGAGGGGGTGGACAACTCCATTAGTGGGGGAACCCCTTGCGATCGCCCAAATCCATCTGCGATAGCCACTCGCGCAGTTTGGACTTAGCTACTGTTCACGCTGTGATCTATGATTTCCACCAACACAGTGGGCGTGAGAGCAGGTGGTGATGTGAGTGGAGGGCGTGTCGGAGCAGGCAGCTGCAAAGCGTCTGGGGCGTCTCAGCACACGCTTAAATGAGCAACAGTGGCGACAGAACTCTTCTTCCACCACAGTATACGGTCATCGCCGTTGGTCTCTGGGATTCCCCTCTGTGCGCTTCTCTAAAAGTTATGCCACACAGGTTTTCGAACGACGAGTCAAAATTCAAGGTATAATAAGGGCGTCGCAAGCGCGCGGAGACGCCTCGCGCCGCTCGGCATGACAAAAACACGCTGTTATGCCGAGCCGCAGGCGGGGTGTCCCCGCGCCAGCGAACGCATGAACCCAGGAGGCAAGCTATGCGAGAGATAACTCTGCGTGGAGGCGAGTTTTTGCTGAAAGCGGTGGCGCCGTCGCAGGTGTTCACCCCCGAAGATTTTGGCTCGGAAGATGTGGCGTTAGCCCAAGCGGCGGAGGAGTTTGTGCGCGGCGAGGTGCAACCGCGCAACGACGCGATTGAACACCAAGAAGAGGGGCTGACCGTGAGCCTGCTCAAGAAAGCCGGGCAACTCGGACTGCTCGGCGCAGACCTGCCCGAAGCGTTCGGCGGGCTGAACCTGCCCAAGACCACCAGCACGCTGATTGCGGAGCGGATGAGCCTGCAGGCGTCGTTCGCCGTCTCGTGGGGCGCGCATGTGGGCATCGGCACGCTGCCCATCCTCTTCTTCGGCACGCCCGAACAGAAGCAGAAGTACCTGCCCAAGCTCGCGACGGGCGAAATGATTGCCGCCTTCTCGCTCAGCGAGGCGAACTGCGGCTCCGACCCGCTCTCCGCACGCACCAAAGCCACCCTCTCGCCCGACGGCAAGTATTACTTGCTCAACGGCGAGAAGATGTGGACCACCAACGCGGGCTGGGCGGACCTGTTCATCGTGTTCGCCAAAATCGACGGCGAGAAGTTCACGGCGTTCATCGTGGAGCGCGACTTTCCCGGCGTCTCCGTCGGACGCGAGGAGCATAAACTCGGCATCAAAGGCTCCAGCACCCGCCGCGTGATACTGGACAACGCCCAAGTGCCCGTCGAGAATGTGCTGCACGAGATTGGCAAGGGGCACCATGTGGCGTTTGGCGTGCTGAACATCGGGCGGTTCAAGCTCGCGGCGGCGGCGCTGGGCGGCGCGAAGGAAGCCCTCACCATCGCCACGCGCTACGCCAAAGACCGCCAGCAGTTCGGGCAGCCCATCGCCAACTTCGGCATGATTAAACACAAACTCGCCGAGATGGCAATCCAGCTCTACGCGCTGGAAAGCACCGTCTACCGCACGGCAGGCATGCTGGAAGAGGTCACGCACGGCATCGACCCGCTCGCGCCCGACGCCAACGCCCAGTACCGCGAGGCGGACGAGGAGTACCCCGTCGAGTGCGCCATCCTCAAAGTGTTCGGCTCGGAGGTGCTGGACTATGTCGCCGACGAGACGATGCAGATTCACGGCGGCTTCGGCTACACGGAGGAGTTCCCCGCCGCGCAAATCTACCGCGACAGCCGTATCAACCGCATCTTCGAGGGCACGAACGAGATTAACCGCCTGCTGATGCTGGATCAGCTGATGCGCCGCGCGTTCAAGGGCAAGCTGCCAGGGCTGATGGAGGCGATAGGCGCAATCCGCAGCGAGCTCAACACCCCGCAGATGCCCACGCCCGACCCAGTAGACCCGCTGGAGGCGATTGAACGCTACATCGCGAACGCGAAGAAGGCGGTGCTTGCCGTCGCAGGCATGGCTGCCGAGCAGGTCGGCACAGAACTGGAAGAGAAGCAGGAGATTGTGGGGCATCTGGCGGACTGCCTCATCCAGCTCTACGCGATGGAGAGCGCGTACCTGCGCACGCGCAAGCTGCAAGAGCGCGGCTACGACATCACACTGCCGTTGGCGATGACGCGCGTGTTCGCCTACGACGCGATGGACGCCATCGAAGCGCACGCCCGACGCGCCATCCACAGCTTCGCCGAGGGCGACATGGCGCAGATTCTGCTCACCGCGCTCAAACGCTTCATGCGGCGCACGACGGAGCCGAACACGATGGCGTTGCGCCGTCAAGTCGCTGAGTATGTGTTGCAGCACGAGCGCGTGTGGACCGCAGCGGGCGCAGCGCGCGAGGCGGTCGGCGTGTGAGGGCGCGTTAGGCGTCGGGCGGGGTGAGACGCTGCACCTCGCCGTCGCGACAGAGGAACGCCTCGAACCGCTCAGGCTGAGTGGCGTCTAAGCCGAAGTCGCCGTCGGCGCGGACGGCGATTACGGCGCACTGGTGGGCGACCACATCGGGCAGTCGGCGTCGCATAAACTCGATGCTGCGCTGGCAGGCTCGCTGCGCCGTGTCGCCCGCCCGCATCGCCTCCACCACACGGCTGGCTAAGGCGAACCGCCAAATCTCCTCGCCGACGCCCGTGCAGACCGCCGCGCCCGCCTCGTTATCGGCGTACAGCCCTGCGCCCACAATCGGCGAGTCGCCCACCCGACCGGGCAGCTTCCACGCCAGCCCGCTGGTGGTGCAAGCGACGGCTAAGTGCCCTGCGTGCCAGCCCAGCACGCCCACCGTGTCGTGCGACTCGGCGGATTGTCGCGCGTGCCAGCGCTGGCTGACGCGCACATCGTCGGGGTCGTCGCTGCGCTCGGTGGAGACCTCCGTCGGCGCGGCTTGCTGCGTGCGCCACTGTTGCCAACGGCGCAGCGACTCGGCGGTCAGCAGTTGCTGCGGTTCGTAGCCGTGTTGGAGCGCGAACCGCGCCGCCCCCTCGCCCACCAGCATCAGGTGAGGGGTGCGCTCCATCACTGTGCGCGCCAAGTAGACGACGGGCAGAACGCCGCGCACGCCCGCTACTGCCCCTGCGCGGAGCCGCGCGCCCTCCATCACCGCCGCGTCCAGCTCCACCTCGCCGTCGCGGTTCGGCAAACCGCCGTAGCCGACCGACAGCACGGTCGGGTCGCGCTCGACCGCCGCCGCGCCCTCCACCACCGCGTCCAGCAACCGCGCCGCCGAATCGTCCAGCCGCGACTCCTGCCAACGCCGATACGCCGACTCAACGCCCAGCCGTCCGAACCACCAAGTCGCTGCGAAAAGCGTTTGCATCACATATGCCCCAAGCTCGCTCTGCGTGAGCGCGTGTCTATCCGTGTGGCTTCTCGCGATTGGGAATCAATCGCCAAACGCCTCCGAAAGTGTACCTCGCGACGCCAAATGTCCGACGGTTCGGCTCGTCGGCTTGCCGAACCCTATCTCGCGGCGTTCGGCGAAAAACCCCGTATCCTTACAATAACCCTATCGCGCGGAGTGTGGCAAGAATTAGTTGGCAGGTGGCAACGATGATGACTGCACTGAGCGATTTACGCACGGACGCCCTGCGCGAGATAGGCAACATCGGGTTAGGCGGCGCGGTGACCGCGCTGTCCGACCTGACGGGCGTGTTGTTCACTTTGGAAGCGCCGCAAATCCACCGCACCGACACGGCGACCTTACCTGAACTCTGTGAGACGCCCGAATCGTTGGTGGTGGGCACGGTCTCGCGCGTGAACGGCGAGTGGCCCGGCGAAGGCGCGTTCCTGTTCCCTTGGGAGAGCGCGTGCGTGCTGTGGCAGATGCTTATCCAAATGCAGCCCAGCGACTTGGCAGACCTCAACGAACTCTATCAGTCGGTCATCAACGAGGTCAGCAACATCATGCTGGGCA
>CALGZO010000252.1 GCA_937934465.1 uncultured Fimbriimonadales bacterium
TCTATCGCGCGGGCGCGCCAACTCGCCGCGCCAGCGGGCAACGCTTGGGCAGTCGGCACTTGGAAACGAGCGACCGCCCCACTCGCGCTGGAATCGAGCGCGAAGCTGAACTGTCGGTTGCCCACGCTCACTTCTATCTCATAGCGGAGCGTATCGCCGTCAGGGTCGGATGCCTGTAGTTTGAAGCTCGGCGTAGCAGAGGTGGTCGCGTTCGGGCTGGGCACAAGCAGGGTCGGCGTACTGGGCGGACGATTCGTAGGCGGATTATCGCCGCCGTTATTATCGCCGCCACCGCCACCATTATCGCCGCCACCGCCACCGCCGCCGTTGTCGCCGCCATCGCCGCCATTATCGCCGCCACCGCCGCCGTTATCGCTGCTTGCTTGGAAGCTGCGCCACGCGCTCCACTCGCTCTGGGCGTTGCGATTGTCTTGGGCGCGGGCGCGCCAGCGATGCGCACCTGCAGGCAACGGTTGGCTGCTCGGTATCGAAGCTTGCGCCGTTGTACCCGAGCTCACGAACGCGGTCTCCAGCGTGCGTGTGCTGCCATCAGGCAGGGCAATCTCAATAATCGCCTTGACGCGGTCGTCGTCAGGGTCGGTGAGTCGCACTTGGAAGGTGGGCGTGGCTGAGGTGGTGGCGCCATCGGCAGGCTCCAGCAACTCAGGGATCTCAGGCGCACGGTTGGCAGGCACAGTGAAGGTGCGCTCGGCGCTCCAGTCGCTTTCGGCGTTCTGCTCGTCGCGCGCCTTCGCTTGCCAAGTGTAGGTTCCCGCACTCAACGCCTGGCTAAGAACTATCTGCGCTTCGCTGCCAGAGGCAACCAGCCCTGACTCCAGCGTGCGCTCAAAGTTATTTGCGCCACGAATACGCACAACCAGCCGACAGCGGTCGCCATCGGGGTCGGTGAGTCGCACTTGGAAGGTGGGCGTGGCTGAGGTGGTGGCGCCATCGGCAGGCTCCAGCAATTCGGGCGTGTTGGGGGCTTGGTTGACGATTGTCAGCGTGCGCGGCGCGCTCCAGCTGCTTTCTGCGCCGAACTCGTCGATCGCACGGGCGCGCCAAGTGTAGCTGCCTGGCAAAAGGGGCGCATCTGTCGGCGGGGCGAGTGTAAACTCGGTACCGCTGTTGTTCAGCTCGCTCCGCAGTGTTCGCGTGCTACTGCCGATAGCGATCTCCACCTCCACGCGCACGGCATGGTTGTCGGGGTCGGTTGCACGCACGCGGAAGCTGGGCGTGCGTGTGGTGAGCTGCGCTCCATCGTCAGGCGCGAGCAGTTGGGGCGCGCTCGGAGGGCGGTTGGGCGTGCCCGAAAATCGGTACAGCAACACCCCCTCGTCGCCCGCCAACGCGAGCAGGTTGCTCGCGCTCTGATACGCGACCGCCTCGATACGGCTCTGGGTGAACTGCCATTGCCCCGCCTGCTCGCCTGTATCGGCAGCGTAGAGGCGCACCCAGCCCTCACCATCCACCGTGAGCAGCCAGTTGTCTGACGGAAACAGCACGGCGACGACGCCAAGCCCATGCCCGCCCCACTCGTGGAGCAGCGCGCCGCTGTCCGTGTCCCAGACACGCGCGAAGCCGTCCTGTCCCCCCGTCGCCAGCCGTGCGCCGTTCGGCGAGAAGGCGGCGGTCTGAATGATGTCGCTATGCGCACTCCACTGTTGCACGAGTTGTCCTGTCGCGCGGTTCCAGAGGCGTACTTGCCCGCCTGTATCGCAGGAGACGATATGCTGCTGGCTCACGGCGACGGCGTGAACCGCGCCTGTGTGCCCGCCGAGCGTGAAGAGGAGCGCGCCTGTGCTGGCGTTCCATACCTTCGCTGTACCGTCGTAGCTCCCGCTCACAAGCTGGCTGCCGTCGGGCGCGTAGGCGAGGCACAATACCGTATCGCTGTGCGCGTTCCATTCACGATTCAGCGCGCCTGTAGGCAGCGTGCGCAGGGCAATCTTGCCATCGAGAAACCCCACCGCTATCTGGTTGCCGTCTGGGCGCACGACTCCCGTCGTGATGAATCCGTTGAGGTTAATGGGCGACCCGCTCGGCGCGCCGTTGGTGAGTTGCCACAGGCGTAGCGTTTCATCGTAGCTCACGGTTGCCAGCAGGTTGTTCGCTGCGAACCCCACGCCCGACACGGTGTCCTGATGCCCGCCGAGCGCGCCTTGCGATGCGCCGTTAGCCCCCCACAGTCGCACGACGCGCTCCACGACGCCCGTGCTGATTTGTCCCCCATCAGGGCGCAGCGCGAAACTCAAAATGCCGTTGGGCGAGGCGGTAAACTCGCTCAGCTTCGCGCCTGAC
The DNA here is from genome assembly GCA_937934465.1 of uncultured Fimbriimonadales bacterium. Taxonomy (GTDB): domain Bacteria; phylum Armatimonadota; class Fimbriimonadia; order Fimbriimonadales; family GBS-DC; genus GBS-DC. The sequence continues at coordinate 2,302 of CALGZO010000252.1, forward strand.
GCAGTATCCCATCGGCGTACCTTGCCGTCTGCGCCGCCTGCCGAGTAGAGTCGGCTCGTGCTGCTGAACGCCAGCGCGACGATATCACCGCTGTGCGCGTCTGTGATGGTACGGCTCAGAGACCATATCCCCAGGTTATTGCGTTCCCAGAGGCGAATCTCGCCGCTGAGGCTGCCCATAGCCAGCGTGTGGTTCGCCGACCGCGCGAGCGCGGTAATTGCGCCTGCTTGCGCTTGCCAGCTTTGAAGGGTCGCGCCGTCGGCGATGCGCCAAACGCGCGCCTGCCCGCTCTCGTCGCCGCTAACGAGTTCCGCGCCGTCAGGTGAGACGGCGAGCGCGGTGATTGCCGTCGTATGCCCCGCCAGAGCGCGGATGAGCGAGCCGTTCGTCGCGCTGCGCAGCTGAAGATTGCCCCCGTCGCCCCCGACGGCGATGACGCCGTTGCTTACGAAAGCAATTGCGAGCGCGCTCCCCGAAAACGCCGACACACGCCACAGCAACGCGCCGTTGCTCACCTGCCACAGGTAGACGCCTCCTGTATCGTCGCACGCGGCGAGCAGCGCACTGTTGGGTGAGAAGGCAATCGCGCGGAGCGGTTCCTGCGCGCCGCGCAACATCCCCACCGCCTGACCCGACTGATACAGCGCGACCTGATTGCCTGCCGCCAGCGTCGCCAGCAGCTGCCCGTTCGGCGCGTAAACAACCGCTTCGCCTGTCAATATCGGCTGACGCCACAACAACTGCTGCCCCCACAGCGCCGCCGTAGCAAGCCACAGCCCCAAAATCACCGTCCAGACACGCATACCGCCCGAATTATCGGCAGGTACCCTCCAAAATATTCAGATCTGGTGTATAATAGGATGGCATTCTTAATGCCCTTCGGAGGTCAACTATGCGAACTTTGGCGATTGTGGGTTTTACTGTAGCGGCTCTTATACCAGGTCTTGCACAGCAGAGCGGATGGGCTCCGCTGGGACCATGGGAGCTGATTGAGCGACTCGACGATGTGCAGGTTGTGAAGGTCTTGCGCAAGGGCGACTTGACGCCTGCCATCTTCCCTCCCAAACCTACCTGGCAGCCCGACGGCGACTTCTTCCCTGCAGATTTTATGCTCTACAACCGTATGCCGACCTCGACCCCGGCGCAGTACAATGCCTACGAGAGCGAGAACATTGTATTAGACGATGCCAACATTCGACGCCAATACGACTCTGCAGGCGTAGGACGGTTCCGTATCAGTCGTGTAGAAATCGCCGTATACTTCCCCTACCCTGGTTTCTATACGATACAAGGGTTCTGGACAGGTTCCGACAACGATTTGCCTCCCTTCCCAACCAGCACCCCGCCCGAGACCTTCCTGCGCTCGAACACGGGTCCCCATACGGTTTTCGTCCCCCAAGACGGCGTCTGGCGGTTAGGAACGAGTCCCGATCCTCAAAACGAGGTGTTCACGGTGCAGTGCGGCGTGTTGGATGAAAGTTTGGACCGCCAGCGTCGCTTCAACTGCTATGTGGGAATTCAGGTAGAGACGCCTGGCGCATGGGTCTGTGGTTCGCTGCCTGGCACTGACTTGAACCTCGACTACTTCCTTGAGTACACGAGCAGCGGGTACGAGGCGTATCAACTGCAAAATAATATTCCTGCAACCTTTGCCCTGCGTCTGTCAGGCGACGCGGCGGGAACCCTATTACAAGGCGCCATCACCATCAGTGGCTACACAGGCAGCTACGCGGGCAAGCAGGCGACCATCAAAGTCAAGCAGGGTACGACTGTCAACACTTACACCGCCACCCTCGCCGCCAACGGAAGCTACACTCTGCGCGTGCAAGAAACGGGCAACGCCGAAGTGCTGGCGCAGCTGACGCCTGGCTTGGCGAAGAAGGTCAGCCTGAACCTGAGCGGCACGGTGAACCAGAACTTCGCGCTCACCAATGGCGATGTGAACGGCGACAATGTGGTGGACGACGCCGACCTGCTGCAGGTGCTGTTCAACTTCGGCGGGAGCAACGCCGCCGCCGATGTGAACGGCGATAATGTGGTCGACGACGCCGACTTGCTGATAGTGCTGTTCAACTTCGGCAGCGTTGGGGATAGTTTCTAACGCTCGTAGCGTTGGCGTCCCCGCTGACGAACAACACTGGTGCGACGCCTTTCTTGGCGTCGGTAGCTGAGTGTTTTTGA
>CALGZO010000253.1 GCA_937934465.1 uncultured Fimbriimonadales bacterium
CACGCGCGTAGCGTCGGCGTTTTGCTGATGCACTGGCGACGCCACGAATGGCATCGCACCCGCGCTTGGACTAAAGTCCAAGCCACGCGCGTAGCGTCGGCGTCCTCGCCGACAGACAGTGCTTGGACTAAAGTCCCAACCACGCGCGTAGCGTCGGCATCTTGCTGATGCACTGGCGACACCACGAATGGCGTCGTACCCGTGCTTGGACTAAAGTCCCAGCCACGCGCGTAGCGTCGGCGTTCGCGCTGACACGCTGGCGACGCCACGAATGGCGTCGCACCCGCGCTTGGACTAAAGTCCAAGCCACGAAGTGTCAACACAGGAGGCGACTATGAAACTTTGGAGACTCACAATCAGCGCATTCGCGCTTGGCATCACAGCGTTCGTCGCAGCGCAGGAAGGCGCAGGCGGCTGCCCTGCCTGCGTGGTGATTCAATCGCAACAGCGCAGCGATGTAGAAGTTGGCTTCGCAGAACTGACCGTGCCGCAAGGTCGGCTCAACTGGTTCACGATAGGCTCGCCCAGCTCCGAAGAGAACCGATTCCGCACCTTTATCAAGACAGGCGTGACGGATCGCTTCGATTTGGGGATTGGCTACTCCCACTATGGCAACCGCGCCACGCTCCAGCTTACCTACCAGCTCGCGCGTCAGGACGAGCGGACGCCTGTGAGCCTGCTCGCGGGCTATGGTTTCTCGTCTACCTATACGCGGGCGCAGGAGGGCGCGTATCTGATGGGCGTGCGCACGGAGGGCAACCTCTCCGTGATGGCGGGTTGGCAGCGCTTGCGCAACGGGCGCGACATCGGCTTCGTCGCCGCCAACTATCGGCTGGATAGCGACACCGCGCTGATGTTCTACTCCCATCAGGGCACGATGCCCGGCGAGCCGACGCTCTATAACCTCGCGTTGGTGCGTCGCTTTGGGGATTGGAACCTCGGCATATGGTGGTTCCACCCAACAGCCGAGAGCGATATAGGTATCTCCCTGTCGCGTAGTTTCGCGATTCGGTAGGTCGGATGCTCGCCTGCGCAAGCGCCACGCGCAGGCGAGCGCATCTCAGGTGTTCGCCTCGCCGCCCGGCACGCCCGACAGGTCGCACGGCAGCGTGTAGGTGTCCACCTCGCGGTTGCCCTCGAACGACTTGCCCGGAATCTTGCCGTAGCGATGGTACCACTTGGAGTGCCCGTCAGCGAAGTTGATGTTGATGCCGTTTTTGTGGCGTGGGTCGCCAGGAAAAGTTGACCAGTGGAAGATGAACATCGGGCGCGGGCAGGTGGGGTCAATCAACGGCGCGGTTGGGTGCTTGTAGACCGAGTCGTAGAACATCGTCGTATGCACGGGGTCTTGCAACGCCGCCATCGGCACGACAGGGTCGTCCTCCCACAAGCCGGGCGGCAGCGACGGGTCTTGGAACAGTGCGAAGTTCAGAGCGTAGGAGCCGTAGCGGAAGTTGCCCGAAGTGCGCAGCCGTATCGTCGCCAAAATCGCCTCCCAGTCGATACCGGGGCGATTGGACGGACACACCAGAATATCGCTGTTTTTCATATAGGGCATCACGGCGTCGAACACAGTAAACACGCGGTCGGTCGTGCCCGGCAGCAGCAGCAGGCTGTCCATACTATACACACTTTGCGGGAACACTTCGTCGTAGTCTTGGACATACTGGAGCGTCGCCAAGGCGAACTGGCGAAGATTGCTTAGACAGCTGGCGCTGCGCGCGCTTTCACGCGCTTGCGCGAACACAGGGAACAGTATCGCCGCCAAGATGGCGATAATTGCGATGACCACCAGTAGCTCGATGAGCGTAAACCCCTTCACACGGCGTGTCATAGGTCTCACCTCGAACATGATGATACTAACCCGTAGGTTAAGATAAGGTTAGGGTGTGTGAAGGGGCGCGCTGATTGGCTCGTGGGGTTGCTCGGATTCTTCGGTCAGGCGCAGGAACACCTCTTCTAAGGTGCTTCCGTCCATTTGGGCGCGTTGTTGCAGCTCGCTCAGCGTGCCTTCCGTGAGCAGGCGTCCCTTGTGCATGATAATCACACGGTCGCACAGCCGTTCGGCGGTGTCGAGCTGATGCGTGCTGACCAATATCACGCAGCCCATATCGCGCAGGCGTTGCAAATCCGACTTGAAGGTGTATTGTCCGCGCGGGTCGATGCCCATCAGTGGCTCGTCGCACAGGAACACCTTCGCGTCGTGGACGAGCGCGCACACAATCGCCAGCTTCTGCTTCATGCCTTTTGAGAGCGTGCCTGCGAGCGCGTTGGCTTTGTCGGCAAGCTCGTAGCGTTGGAGCAGTTCGTCGGCGTGCTGCTCGTAAATCGGGAGCGTATCGTAGCACATTGCGACCAGCTTCAGGTGCTCGCGCACGGTGAGCAGCTCGTAGGGGTTCGGCAGTTCGGGGATGAAGGCGAGTTGACGCTTGGCTGGCTGTTCCTGCGTGGCGAGGTCGTACTCGCCGATTTGGATGCGTCCCGTGTCGGGTTTGAGGATGCCCGTGATGCATCGTAGCGTGGTGGTCTTGCCTGCGCCGTTGGGACCCAGCAGTCCCACAATCTCGCCGGGTTCCACGCGGAAGCTTACGCCGTCCACCGCGCGGAACCCCTTGAACGACTTCGTTAAGTTCTCAACGACCAGCATCTCAGTTCGTGGGCTTGCGGAACACGGAGTCGTTGATGGATGCGTTGTGGCGCACGCGCTCGATTTCGACAAGCGCGGTTATCCCCGCAGCCGATTGGCGCGTGGTGAAGGCGTACATCACGCCGTCTACCTTGCGATAATCTTCGAACAGCATGGTTGCGTTCATTTTGCCTTGAGGCGTCGCGACTTCGCTGTCCATCCGTAGCAGGAGGTAGCGTTGCGCGTCGATGTAGAGTTTCATCGCGCCCCCTGTCGCCGACTGCGCCGTGATGACGAAAGCGTTGCGTCCGCCCACCTTCTCTTGATTCTGCAGTTTGGCGTTGCGCACCATTTTGCGGATGTCGTTGTTCGCGCCCGATAGCGCACTCTGGCGCATCTGTTGCAGTTCAGCGCCTTGCAGCTCGCGCAAGCCTGTCATCGGGTTCTTTTCCCAGCCTACTTTGCCGTCATAGCCTTGCTGGATTTCGCCGATGCCTTGAATATTTATCTTCATCAGAAACTTGTCAGGCGACTTGTAGAACGCCTCGAACTGTCCTTTCAAGCCTTGAGCAGGGTACTCCATCGCGCCCACGACTTGGATGGTGCGGAACTTAGCGGCTTGGGCGTAGCCCATCGCCTGCGCCATGCGGTCTAACACCTGTTGTGCATTCTTCGGTTGCGCCTGCTGCGCCGTCGGCTGCAAAGTGAGCAGGCAAACGATTCCAAAAGTTATCGCCCAGAAACGCATCGTATTCATAGGTTCCACCTGAAGGAAGTATACCTGTTTATGGGGATACACCGTATTTCGTTTTGAACCGTGTATGCGCTTC
>CALGZO010000254.1 GCA_937934465.1 uncultured Fimbriimonadales bacterium
CCCCTGCGGTTTCTTTAGCCATGCTAAGAAATTCACGGGGGTTTTGCCCCTTAAGTGAATTGTCGGCGTTTAGCAATCTGTTCTTTAGGCTTCAAACGACATTTTGTTCCAGAATTCGGCGCAATCGCTGAATTTCATCGCGCAGAACCGCCGCGCGCTCGAACTCCAACGCCTTCGCCGCCGCGCGCATCTCTTGCTCCAAACGCTCGATTACTATCGGCAAGTCCTCGAACGCGACGCGGTCGGTGTCTACAACTTGGTACGCCGTGCGCTCTTCGGCAACCTTATAGGCGCGCACGGTCTCACGCACCTCTTTGCGCACCGTCTCTGGCGTGATGCCGTGTTGTTGATTATACTCCATCTGCATCTGGCGGCGGCGATTGGTCTCGTCGATGGCGCGCTGCATCGAGCCTGTGATGCGGTCGGCGTAGAGGATTACCTGTCCGAACTTGTTGCGCGCGGCACGACCGATTGTCTGGATCAGAGAAGTCTCTGAACGCAGGAAGCCCTCCTTGTCGGCGTCCAGAATCGCGACCAACGAGACCTCAGGTAAATCTAAGCCCTCGCGCAATAGGTTCACACCCACTACCACATCGTAAGTACCCAGCCTCAAATCGCGCAGAATCTCCGCACGCTCCAGCGACTGCACATCCGAGTGCAGGTACTGCACCCGAATGCCCAACTCCTGCAAGTAGTTTGTCAAATCTTCCGCCATCTTCTTGGTCAAAGTGGTCACCAGCACGCGCTCCTCACGCTCGATGCGCTTCCGAATCTCGCCCACCAAGTCATCTACCTGACCTGCTGTGGGGCGAATCACGATTTCGGGGTCTAATAACCCAGTGGGACGGATAATCTGCTCCACGATTTGTTGGCTCATCTCGCGCTCGAACGGTCCGGGCGTTGCCGAGACAAAGATTACCTGCCCCACACGCTGCAGGAACTCCTCAAAGCGCAGCGGACGGTTGTCCAAGGCAGAGGGCAGTCGGAAGCCGTACTCCACCAGTGTGCGCTTGCGCTGTAGGTCGCCGTTATACATCGCGCGTATCTGCGGGATGGTCTGGTGTGACTCGTCGATGAACACGATATAGTCTTCTGGGAAATAGTCCAACAGGGTGTAGGGCGTCTCGCCGGGTTTACGCCCGTCAAAATAGCGCGAGTAGTTCTCGATTCCGTTGCAGTAGCCCATCTCGCGCATCATTTCGAGGTCCATCTCGGTGCGCTGCCGAATGCGCTGCGCTTCCAGCAGCCGTCCCTGCGACTCGAAGTACGCCACTTGCGCTTCTAACTCCTCGCGTATCTGGGCGATAATCGTGTCCATCCGATCCCACGGCGTTACATAGTGCGTGGCGGGGAAGAAGGTCGCTCGTTCCAGCTCCGCGACGGTCTCACCTTTGAGCGGGTCATATTCGTATATCCGCTCTACTTCGTCTCCGAACAGCTCGATGCGCGTTACATACTCCTCATCGGCGGGCTGCACATCGACGACATCGCCGCGAATGCGAAATGTACCGCGCCCCAGCACCATATCGGAGCGTGTGTATTGCAGCTCCACAAGGCGCATCGCCAACTCGCGCGGGTCTAATCGGTCGCCGCGCTTGACTGTGACGATGCTGCGTAGGTACTCCTGTGGCGAACCTAATCCGTAAATGCTGGAGACACTCGCAACGATGACCACATCGCGCCGTTCCAACACTGCCTGCGTGGCAGCGTGGCGCAGGCGATCGATCTCATCGTTGATGGAGGCGGTCTTCTCGATGTAGGTGTCCGATTGGGGCACATAGGCTTCTGGCTGATAGTAGTCGTAGTAGCTGATGAAGAAATGCACGGCATTTTCGGGGAAGAAGGCGCGGAATTCCTGACACAGCTGCGCAGCGAGCGTCTTGTTGTGCGCAATCACGAGGGCGGGACGCTGCACGCGGGCAATCACCGACGCCATCGTGAAGGTTTTGCCAGTGCCGGTAGCCCCCAAGAGCGTCTGGAACTCGTAGCCCCGATTCAGCCCCTCCACAAGTTTCGCGATTGCTTGGGGCTGGTCGCCGCGCGGCTCAAACTCGCTGCTCAGCCGAAACATGCGCTATGATTATACCTTTGCGAGCGTGAACGGTGGGCGCATATGTGGCATAACTTCAGGGACGGATGCGATTGCATGGATTTACGCGCCTCAAGCTCTGGAAAGGCGCACTTGTGTGGCAGGTGCGTCATCGGTGGGAGCGCACGCCTATTGGTGTGCGCTTCGCCATCACACTGCTGGGGGTGGTCGGTGTTGTCCTGACGCCGCTGGTGTGCCTCAATATCCACTCACTTCAGCAAGCGACACAAGCGCAATATCATCTCGATCAAGCGCGTATAGCGCGAAGAGTGGAGCAGATTCTTGAGCGTGAGATGTTGGAACATCTGCATCAGGCAGAGATTTGCACGATGTCGGGCGATGGGCTGCCTGCGAGACTTGGGGGCGACCCCGAGCAGCTCTTGAGGCGCGTAGTGTATCCTCTCATCCGCTGTTCCGACAGCGACGCCGCCGCAGTAGTAGACCGTCGTGGGCAGGTGTTGGCGTCCAGCTCGGATGAGGCGCGCTGGCTGTGTGAAGCTCCAACCGTTCAGCGTGCAATGCATGGGGTCGGCGACGCGGAGTGGATACGCCATCGCGAATGTGTATATCTCGTGAGCGCGATACCTCTCTACGACAGAGCACAGCCGCGCCAGCCTGTCGGCGTTTTGGCAGTCGCGCGGCGGCTCGACGACGCTTACCTGAGCCGAATCGGTCACCTGTTGGGTGGACGGGTGGCTATGGCGATACACTCGTCCTCCACGCAACCGTCCGCAGCAGACGCCTCGACCGATTCGGCGATACTTCGCGGTTCCGATGGAGCGGCGCTTGCCACGATTCGATGGATAGAGGGTGTATCCGAACCGCGTGGGGCAACGGCGACGCTCTACCGTGTGAAAAAGTATCTGATAGGCAGCGCGGCTCTTGTTGCGCTCACCTCCAGTTTGGCGATGGTGTTCTTTTTGCGTCGGCACTTAGCGGGTTTCTTGGCGGCGTTGCACCGTTTGGCGGCGGGCGATTGGAATACGCGCGTAGCCTACACCGCGCCCGACGAGTTCGGCTATTTGGCGCGTGCGTTCAACACGATGGCGTACCAGCTCCAACAAGCGTTCGCGGAGCAGGAGCGTCAACGCGAGCAGATACAAGCGCAGAACGAGGAGCTACACGCACTCTATCAGCAACTGCAAGCCGCCAACATGGAGCTGGCGCAGCTTAATCGCGATCTCACGGAGGCGAACCGCGCGCTTGCCCAAGCCGCCGTGACCGATGGTCTGACGGGTCTGAAGAACCACCGCGCTTTCCAAGAGGCGTTGCACAGTCTCGTGCAGATGGCGGAGCGCCTGCAACAGCCCCTATCGCTGATTATGCTCGATATCGACCACTTCAAACAGTTCAACGACACTTTTGGGCATCCTGCAGGCGACGATTTACTGCGTCAGGTGGCGCAGGTATTGCGCGACTCGGCGCGTGCATATGATGTGGCGGCGCGCTACGGCGGCGAGGAGTTCGCGCTCCTGTTGCCCAACACCACGCTGGAACAGGCGGTGCAGGTCGCGGAACGCTTGCGCGAGACGATAGGCGCGATTGCCAACCCTCATCGCGCGATTACGGCGAGCTTGGGCGTGGCGACCTATCGTAGGGGCGCTGCGCCTGCCACGCTCTTGTACGAGGCGGACGCCGCGCTGTATCGGGCAAAACGCGACGGGCGCAACCGTGTATGTACCTATCACCCTGAAGCCGCGTAGCAGGAGTCGCGCCCTGCGCGTCTAAATTGACGCCGTGCGTGGAATCCTACCGATTCTGGTTCTCATCGGGTTCGGTCTATCGGGCTGTCAGGGGGCGCGTTCGGAGCGGTCGTGGACGCTTTTGGTGGAGTTTGCGACCTCGTTAGAGGGGCGCACGCAGGGTCAACGGCATAACGCGACCCTCGCCGCGAGGCGCCTCAACGGCGCGATACTCGCCCCGAACGCCGAGTGGTCGTTCAACGCGGCGGTCGGGCAGTGGGTGCGTTCGGAGGGGTATGTACGCGCTCCTGTAAGCTATGGCGGGATACTTGTGCCCTCGTGGGGCGGCGGCGTCTGCCAGACATCCACCACGCTTTACAACGCCGCGCTGCTCGCTGGGCTGGAGGTCACCGAACGCCACGCGCATACGATTGCTCCCAGCTACATCGGCGCAGGGCGCGACGCCGCTGTCGCGCAAGGCATCGCCGACCTCAAGATTCGCAATCCCTACCCGTTTCCGTGCCGAGTGGAGTTCGTCGTAAACGACTCGCGCCTTGTGTGCAAGATTTTTGCGCAAGCTTCTACAAATCAGGCGCGTCGCCATGTGCCCGAATGCGTTTTACACACGGAGGTCAACGCAATCGCGCCTGCGCCTGCGGTGATCGGCTTCCGCGCACAGGCGGGTCGCGCGGGCGCGCAGGTGCGACTATGGCGGATCTGCACGCGCAACGGCGAGACATGGCGCGAGCTCTGCCACGAAACGCAGTATGCGCCCTTGCCACGCGGCGTCAGCATTAGCAGGTGAGGTATACTACGCCTTTACAGGGAGGGTTCTTTGACGCGCGACCAACTGACACGGATGGAGAACGATGTGGCGCGGGCGTTGGTGCATGCCTTGGAGATTGCGCATCCGCACCTTGCAGGGCATAGCGAGCGCGTCGCCTCATATGCCGTCGCTATCGGGTGCGAGCTGGGGCTGAGTAAGGCGACGCTGCGCGGGCTGCGACTCGCCGCCGCTCTGCACGACATCGGCATGCTGGGACTGCCCAACGAACTCCTCACTGTCGCGCCGCTAACCCCCGACCAACGCCTACAAATACAAGAGCATCCGCGCCTGAGCGTGCAACTGATTAGCCGTATCCATCGGTTTCGGGAGTTAGCGCTGTGGATTGAGTGCCACCACGAACGCTGGGACGGCAGCGGCTACCCGCACGGCTGGCAAGGCGAGCAGATACCGTTGCCGGCGCGTGTTCTGGCGGTCGCTGAAGCCTTCGACGGAATGCGCACCGACATGCCCTATCGCCCCGCCTTCTCGGAAGCCGACGCCGTAGCCAACATCCAGCACGGCGCAGGGCGACTGTTCGACCCGCGCGTGGTGCAGGCGTTCCTGAAAGTGCAGCCTGTGCTGCAGCCGATCGGTCGTGAATAAAAACACGCGCTCGCCCGTGCTGTTCCGAGCGGCGCGTGCTACGAAGCCGACAGCGAACAAATCTTAGCCTGCGCGTTGGCTCTCCAAATAGCTGGCAGTCACAGGTTGCACAACGCCCAAGGGCAGAGGCACATCGCGCCCCACGCGATCGAACAACCGCGCGTAGGCTTGCCCAACTTTGTGCCAGCTCAGTCCAGAAGCTTTGCGTTGCGCCACAAGCTTATGATAGCGCATCAGCACAGGGTCTGAGAGCAGCTGCAGCAGCGCATCGGCGATGGACGCGGGGTTATTGAACTGCACCAGCATGCCGCCGCCGTCAGCGAGCACCTCGCGGGCATACAGATAGGGGGTGGAAAGCACAACGCACCCCGCCGCAATCGCATACGCCAGCGTGCCGCTGGTAATCTGGTCGGGGTTCAGATACGGCGTGATATATACATCCGTCGCGCGTAGGTACAGGCGGATATCCTCCAGCGACAGGTAGCGGTTCACGAACACCACATGGTTCTGCAGCCCCAGTCGCTCGACCTCGCTCATCAGGAACTCGCGGTACGATTCGCCCTCGTGCGCACGCACTTTGGGGTGCGTCTCGCCCAGCACCATGTAGACCAAGTTGGGGAACTGCTCCACCACTGCAGGCAGGGCGCGAATCACATCCTCGATGCCCTTGCCGCGGCTCACCAGCCCGAAAGTGCTGAGGACGATACGCCCGCTCATCCCGATTTGGGCTTTGGCGTCCTGCGGGCTAATCGGCAGCGGTTCGGGCGCGCCGTGCGGAATGACATACACATGGTGCGTCGGCGCGTCGTATACGCTATCCAGCAGTCGCACCGCCGCGCCTGCCATCACCACTACTGCGTCGGACGCTTCCACCACCGCACGCAAAATCTCGCGCATAATCGGGGTCGGTTGAGGCACGACTGTGTGAAGCGTAGTCACGACAGGCGTGCGCAGGTGCTTCAGAAAAGTCAACACCTTGTCGCCCATCTCGCCGCCGAAGATGCCGTACTCGTGCTGTAGGCTGACTACGCGCACGGCAGAGCGGTTCACCTGATGCGCCGCCTCAATATAGTCGGCTGTCTCCTCACGGCGGATTTGATACACCACGCGCGGGTCGGGATGCTCGATGCGCGTCTCGTGGTCTGCCGAGACGACCACGCCGTCCCAGCCGTGCCTTTCCACCGCCTGTAAAACATCCGCAGTGAAGGTCGCCAACCCGCACTCTGTGGGCGGATAGGTGCTCACAAATGCAACCTGCGGTCGACTCCGTTTTAGTTCGTTATGTTGTGTCATACGATCACCTCCCAAGGTGGAACATGCGCCTTCTGCCAGAAAGCGTTGGGTGCGGAGTGCGTCAACCATGACGCCTCTGAGTTGATGCAACAGCCTTTGCGTTCAGAGAGCGAGGCTCCCAAAACGCTGCTGGCATCCTTGCCTGCGGTGTGTGGGGTACTGTATTTCTCTCCTCAGCTTCAATAATACCCAATTGAGGTTATTGAAGTCAAGTGCTTCAGTAGCACACCACAGCGCATGCTCAAAAGAATTATCGGCGGGCGACGCGAAAATCTTTAGGGGTTGCCCGATTACCCCAAGCCGTGTCATCGGACAACTATTTGAATGTGCCTGCGCGTGATAGCTACGGTCGCAACCGCCAAGCTCACCCACGCCATCCAATCGCCCCAACGCATGAAGAGCGTCTTACCAGTGTGTAGGTGCACCCAAGAGGCGATTGTTGACTCTTGAAAAGCGGGCGCGCGCTGTCGGATCTCACCTGAGGGGGCAATCGATGCGCTAATCCCCTCAGGCGCACAGCGCACTACCCAGCGGCGCGTCTCTATCGCCCGCAATACGCAAAACGCCAAGTGCTGCTCCAACGCCGCTGTGCGCCCGAACCACGACTCGTTGGAGCCAACGACAATTATGTTCGCGCCCGCATTTGCCATCCCCCGCGTAATCCACGGGTAGGTCGATTCCATGCAGATGACGGCGCCGATTTTCAGGTCGCCTGCGGTGAGCGGCTGGAGGTCGCGCCCTGCATACATATCCTCTTCCACCACGCCAAACACGCTTAGGAACGGCAACAGTTTCCGAAACGGCACATGCTCGCCCAGCGGCACGAGTTGCACCTTGTCGTGGGATTGCCAGTCGCCTTGTGGTGAGAATAGGAACATCGTGTTGGCGATTTGGCGCGGCGTCTGCTGCGCCACTCGATACCCGCCTACCAGCAGCGGTACGCCCACTTCAAGCGACAGCGATTGCCAGAACAGCACTGCGGGTCGGGTTTCTGGCATCGGCAGCGGTTCGATCACCTCTGGCAGCACAATCAGGTCGGGCTGCGTCGGCAGTTGCAGAGCCTCACGCCCATCTGCGCTCAGCTTGCTTGCCTGACGCACCTGCTCGGCGATACGCTGGCGGATGGGCGTCCACGAATCGGGCGTGTAGGGCTGTGCGAGGTTCACATTCGGCTGCACAAGGGCAATCAGGCGCGCGGACTGCCCAGTTCGCGCGTTGGCAAGCGTCTGCTCGCCGAGCTTGATTGAGCCGAACATCAAGAACGCCCCAGCGAAGAGGAGCGCGCCAACTGCCCATCCGACTCGCGCGGCGCGCCTGCCTCCCTGCCATAGCCACACGCCATACACCAGCAGCCCGTTCCATAGCGCAATGAGAAACTCCATTCCCCACGCGCCGATTAGTTCGGCAGGCTGGAGTAGGATGGGCAGGTTATACAGCGCGACGCTCCAGTGTCCCCACACGAATGCGAAGGGTCCCACCCCCCGCAGGTACTGGGTAAACGCCCACGCGCCCGCTGCGCCGAGTATGCCCAGCAGAGTGCGCGGCATCAGCGACGCCATCAGCCCGAACAGCGCGCCGAACAGCGCGCTTAGCCCCGCCACCAGCAACAACCCCAGAACGCTCAAGAACAGGCTCTCGGTTTGTAGGCGTATCAGATACAGCAGCGGATGCCCCAGCGTGAGGTAGTAGACAAGGCTCCAGAGCCAGCCGTAGGCGAAGCCCGTGCGCGCGCGGCTCTGCAGCGTGAGCGCGAATAGAGGCGCGGGCGCAAATAAGATTAACCACGACGCGCCCAGCGGCGGATGCGCCAGCCCACTCAGCAACGCAGAGAGCATCAGCAACACTACAGCGCCCCAGCGACGCTCACGCGACCGCGTCAGTACCTGCGATTGCGCGCCCATACCGTCGTGTAAGTAAGATTCGCAATCGCCGTCATCTTCCTGCCGAGACCAAGTGGCTCTAAGACGGCTCGATGGCAACCTCGCGCAGGTACTGTGCAGCGTCTTCAGGAGCCGTGATGTTAATCCCGACGCCCGACCCCAGTTCGAAGCCTGCGTCGATGCTCAAGCGCGGCGCGATGCGCAGGTGCAGCCAGAACTCAGCCTCGTAGCCCGACGGCGCGTTGAAGAGCATGTAGTTATACGGCGGATTCTTCAGCAAGGCGTCTAAGCGTTTCAGCGCGTCTTGCAGCAAATCGGCGAACTCGGCGAGAGTCGCTTCATCCATCTGCTCCAGCCGTGCAATCGGCGACAGCGGCAGGATTGCCAACTCGTAGGGCGCGCGCGCGGCGAACGGCGCATACAGCATGAAATGCTCGGTCTGACGCACCACGCGCACGCCCTCGCGCAACTCGTGTGCAATGATGGCTTCAAACGGGTGCTTCCCATGTCGGCTGTAGTAGCGTTGCACGCCTTCGATGTGGCGTTGCACGAGCGGCGGCGTGAAGGTCAGCCCGACCAGTTGCGAGTGGGGATGCTCCAGCGACGCGCCTGCAGTTTTGCCCTCGTTGCGAAAAATCAGCACGGTCTTGAGCCGTTCGTCGCTTGCGAGGCGTTGCAGGCGTCGCCCGTACATCTGGATGACCAGTCGCCACTGCTCAGGCGCGGCGCGTGGAGGCGTCTCGTTGTGTTTGGGGGTCTCGATAATCACCTCGTGTACGCCCACGCCGTCCGCCAACATATAGATACCTTGCTCGCGCGGATGCAGGTTGCCGTCGGGCGCGAGCGCAGGGAACTTGTTCGGAACGACGCGCACGCGCCAGCCAGGCGTGTCGGGCGCAGTGCCCGCCTCACGGTAGGCGTCCACCTCAGGCGGCGTCATCGACTCGTTGCCCACACAGAAGGGACAGTTGGGCACATACTCAGGCGTCGGCGCAGCAGGCGAGTCGGCGCTTTGGAAATCGTGCGGGCGACGGCTGCGCTCCGTCGCAATAATCACTCGCTCCTCCGTGATAATATCCCAGCGAATCTCTGGCATAACGGGGCATAATATACCTGTTCAGGAACGCCTAAACCACGCTGTGGCACGGACATCCCGTCCGTGCGTAAGTGCTTGGACAAGGCTGTCCGAGCCACAGTGGGCGCGCGCCCCATGTGCTTCGCCTACGCCCCTGCGAGCGTGCGTCGCGCTCGCTCACAGGGGGAACCCGATTGATTACTTCACCAGCTCCATCTTCAGCGCGCCGTCGATGGGCGCGGGCGCGCCCTCGACCATCAAGCCTTTGATGCGAGCTTCCATCTTCACCATCATCCCCGTTTTGGGGTCAACCCAGTTGAAGCCGTCCGCGCTGTAGCTCTCGCCCTCTTTGCCGTTGACTGTGCGGGCAGTGACCTTGATTTTCAGCGCTTCCATCTCACCGACCTTCTCCACACCCACGAGCTCATAC
Organism: uncultured Fimbriimonadales bacterium; assembly: GCA_937934465.1. Taxonomy (GTDB): domain Bacteria; phylum Armatimonadota; class Fimbriimonadia; order Fimbriimonadales; family GBS-DC; genus GBS-DC. Next base: position 9,879 of record CALGZO010000254.1, read on the forward strand.
TCGATTTTCAGCTCGCCAGCAGGGTTCTTGACGGTCTCGCTCCACTTGTCGCCCACCTTAATCGGCTTGTCGGGGAAGACCATCTGCAAGGCGTTCATTTGCTGCATCATGTCGTCGCCGCCCTCCACCTTCGCGACTGCGCCGTTCGGCTTGAAGGTCATCTTGGTTGCGGGGGGCGCGGGCTGAGGCATCTCCTGGTCGACGAACTTAACCATCATTTCGCTCGACTGGCTTTCCATCTGCACATTGCCGTCAGTGTCTATTTTCAGCACTTTATTGGTGATAGTTGCCGTCGCCAGCACATTCATACCGCCGAAATCGATCTCCATCGACATGCGGTACTTGAAAGTATCGCCCTCTTTGACATTCAGCTTGAGGGTGTACTCTTGCGAGGTAGCGGCGCTCAGGCTCAACAGAGCGCACACAGTCAGCAGCGTTGCTCCGATAGGTCGTTTCATGGGTTTAGCCTCCTATGCGCAGTTGCGCAGGGCGATTATACCTGACCAGACGGTATAATTAAGGCGCTATGGCTATCCTAACGCACGGTTCTGATGCGCCCGATTTTAGTCTGACCGACCAGCACGGCAATACGGTTCGGCTCAGCGACTATCGCGGGCGATGGGTGGTGTTGTATTTTTATCCGAAAGATATGACTCCTGGTTGCACGCAAGAGGCGTGTTCGTTCCGCGATTTGCATGCCGATTTCGAGCAGGAGGGCATCGTAGTGTTGGGCGTCAGTGCGGACGATGTGCAGAGCCACCGCACATTCGCCGATAAATACGAATTGCCGTTCCCTCTGTTAGCCGACACGGAGCATGCAGTGAGCGCAGCCTATGGCGCGTGGCGCAAGAAGCATATGTACGGCAAGGAGTTCTGGGGCGTCGATCGCATCACTTATATCATCGACCCCGACGGCGTCGTGCATCGTGTGTTCACGAAGGTGAAGCCTGCGACGCATGGCGACGAGGTGTTAAGCGCAATTCGGCAGGCAAAACATGGATAACTCCGCGTTGATTGAGGCTCAGGAGGCGTCGCTGGTGTACCATGACGGCGATCGCGAGGTGCGTGCGGTGGACGCCGTCAGCATGCAGGTGCGCCCGAGCGAGTTCGTGGGGATTGTGGGACCGTCGGGTTCGGGCAAGAGCTCGCTTTTGTATCTGCTGAGCGGGCTGAAGTTGCCCACGCGCGGCGCGGTGCGCTATCGCGGACGGTGCTACACTGACGCCTCCGACGCGGAGCGCAGCGCGATGCGACGCGAGCGGTTCGGCTTCGTGTTCCAGCAGCCGTACCTGTTGGGCTATCTGACTGTGTTGGAGAATGTGGTGGTGGGCGCGCCCGATGTGCGGCAGTATCGCGAGCGCGCCATGTGGCTGCTGGAGCAGCTCGGACTGGGCGATAAGGCGCATCGCTACCCCTCCGCGCTGTCGGGCGGCGAGCGTCAACGCGCCTGCGTCGCGCGCGCCCTGCTGATGGAACCCGAAGTCATCTTCGCCGACGAACCGACCGCCGCCTTAGACCAACACACAGGACTGCATGTGTTAGACCTCTTGGAGCAGCATCGGGGCAACGGCGCGGTCGTGCTGGTCACCCACGATCCTCTGATGTTGCGCTACTGTGATACGGTCTACAAACTGCGTAATGGGCAGGTGGAGTCGGTGGAGCAGGCGCAGGGCAAGCCGATTGGGGGTTCCAACGCGCCCACGCCCACGCCATAACCCCTATCAGCAGCCACCAGCCCACCAGCCACGCGCCCGTAAAGTGCGGCATGCCCGCCAGCCCCATAAACAGCAGCGCGTTCACCCGCAGCCAACGGTCGCGCAACCTCACACTGCAGTAGGCGCACAGAATCGCCAAGCACCAAAAGAAGAGCATCCTCAAGCCTCCCCACGAAGATTGTTCCATACTGAGGGGCTGTGAAGCAAAGTCTGTGTGCAACTGTGGCATATCCTACTTGGAAAAGAATCCCCCCAAAATTGCTATGTTTGGCACAAAAGTTGCTGTAGGGTTTACGGAACCTTCTTGCCTGAAGGTTCTAAACTGCAAAGGAGGATAACTATGCGACGAGCAGTATATTCTATTGTAGCAAGCGTATCGCTGATGGTAGCTGCGCACGCTTGGACAGTCACCATCATCCAGAGTCAGGGGCAGTTGAACCCCGGCGCTGTGACGACGAATGTACCTGTTGTAGTGGTTAACAACCCTCTGCCTCAGGTGACTTTCCTGACGGCGGCGGGTGTGCCGAACCCGATTCTGGTGGGCGACGGTACGAACTTCACCAACGGAGAGTTCACTGCGACCTATTCGATTGCGCCCAATCCGGCGCCGACAGGTCAACTGACAGGCTTCAATTTCATCGTCTCGGGCTTCGTTCAGGGCAGTGCACGGATTACTTGGCAGAAGAGGGTCGTACGCAACTCTGACAACGCGATTCTCTATCTGGAGTCGGGTCAGATATCGGGGGCAGGATTGGGCGGCACGGACGGCGCGTTCAACCTGAACATCTTCGGTGCGCTCAGCCAGCCTGCAGATGATGTGACCGTTTACGAGAACTTCACTCTGTTCGTGGGCGGTAGCGCACCAGGCTTTGACACCGCATCGCTGTTGCTGGTGGAGCAAGACTGGGTGCCTGAGCCTGCGAGCTTGCTCGCGTTGGGCGCGGGGTTGGCAGGTCTGATGGGACTGCGCCGCCGCGCACGCTGAGCGTTTCTTATTCACTTAGAGGTCTGGGCAAACGGGGCTGGCAACCAAGTCCGCCCCGTTTGCGTATTAACTACTGATGGGCGCTTCCGAGCCGCGACACTGGGTGCTTTGGGACGGCGCGTGCGATTTTTGCGCGTGGTCGATGGCGCGGTTGCGTCGGCGGGATGTGCGCGGGCAGTTCCAGATAGTGCCGTACCAACTCGCGCCTGCCGAGTTATTGGAGCGCACGACGGCGGATGCGCTGGGGCGCGGCGTGCATGTGTTCGCGGCGGATGGGCGCGTGTTGCGCGGTGGGCGCGCCGTGTTGTTTATTGGCGAGCAGCTCGGCTATGGCTGGCTGACGCGCCCGCTGAGCCTGCCGCCGATGGTGTGGGGCGTCGAGGGGGTATACTGGATTATCGCAAGACTGCGTGGGAAGTTGAGCCGATGGCTACGGATCAGCGAGACGGAGTGCCCCCGATAAGCGAGCGTGCGTGGAAACCCGCGCTGAGCATGCGCTGGAAGCACCTGCTATTTGTGCATTGGCGCGTGCCGCCCTTCGTTCTGCGCGCGCTAATCCCTGAGCCGCTGCAGATTGACACCTACGACGGCGCGGCATGGGTGGGATTTGTGCCGTTCGTGATGGAGGCGGCGCGACCCGTGTGGCTGCCGCCCGTGCCCAAGGTCTTCGACTTCCCCGAAGCGAATATCCGCACCTATGTGCATTATGGCGCTCAGCGTGGGGTGTGGTTCTTCAGTTTAGACGCGGCGCATCGGCTGGGGGTATGGGCGGCGCGTCGCTTCTGGAAGCTGCCCTACTACTACGCGCGCATGCGCTGGCGTTTTCTTGCGCCCGACGCCATCCACTACGAGACCGTCCGCGCCGACCGCAGTCGCGCATTTGCCCGTGTGCAGTATCGCTTCACTGGCGAGCCGCGTGAAACCGAGCCTGGCAGCTTAGAGCATTTTTTGGTGGAGCGGTACACGCTGTTCACGGCGCATCAGGGCGAGCTCTACTACGGCGAGGTGGCGCACTTGCCCTACGCGATACAGCCTGCAACCGTGTTGGAGTTAGAGCAGACACTGACCGACGCTGCGGGCATCGCGCTACCGCCCCAGTCGCCGATTGCGTTCTACGCGCCCGGTTTCGGCGTGCTGGCGTCGGCGTTGCGACCCCTGCGCATCTCGAACGCGACTGGGCACACTGGCTAACTAACAGCCCGCGCCGAAGTTGAACAGCACTGTCAGCAGGTCGGCGTCATCGACTCGGTCATCGCCGTTCACATCTTCGGCGCGTGCGCCCGTCTCGCCGAAAGCGAACAGCACCGCGAGCAGGTCGGCGTCGTCGACGCAGCCGTCGCCGCTTACATCCCCGTTCACGGCGAGCAGACGCAGGGGCAAAACGGCCTCGCCGCCCGGTATGCCGTCGCCCGTCGGCAGCTGCCCCAAATACTCGCCGTCCAACGCCAATCCCGAATCCGCAGCCGTCACGCTGGGGGCGATGCGCACAGTGTAGGCGTCGGGCTTGAGCGGCTCAGCAATCGTCAGGCGCGCTCGACGCGCATTTGCATCGTAAGTAAAGCCGAAACTCACCGCGCCCCGCGACGCGCCCACAAGCTGCACCTGCGCAGCGTTGATATTCACGGGCGTCTGGAAGTAAAGGTCTATCTGGTTCACCGCGTCTGTCGCCGCGCCCGACGCAGGGTTCATCTCCACAATCACGGGAGGACCAGGACGGTACGCCTCTTGGGTGCTGCTGCCCTTGAGTATCCACTCGTCGGGGTCAAACGCGAGATTGGCGACCGTCCCCGCCACAGGAATCACATAATATTGCGTGCGTGTGCTATTCCAGACGCGCAGATTGTGGGATTGATTGCCTATCGTTGCGCGGACACCGATGGGCATCGTGTACACGCCGTAGTTGTTCGGCTGGGTCTGGCGTACCGACATCAGCAGGTAGTCCTTGTTGTTGACGCGAGTGGTTGCCCAGCCCCAGGCGTAGCTGGGCGCGCCTGTTCCGTAGACCCACGGCTGGAAGAACCAGTCCATCGCGTCGCCCCAGACCTCTTCCGCAACGCTTTGGAAATCGGCGGTGGTCGCGTGGCTGTAGGCGTAGCGCTGGCGGTAGCGCGTTAGAAGGTCAAAGAACCGCTCCGTGCCCAGCACCCAGCGCAGTTGGTGCAGCACCCACGCGCCCTTGCGATAGGCAAAGTTGGAGCTGAATATGGCGTTCACGCTGCTGGTATCGTAGCGGTAGACGCTGCCGTCCAGACTGCTGGGGCGGCGGTTCAGCATCGCGTTGCGCAGGGCGACGGGATCGCTCGCGCCGTTCTTGAACTCTTCCCATAACGCCTCCGAGTAGGTGGCGAAGCCCTCGTTGAGCCAGATGTCGTTCCAAGTGGCGCAGGTAATCATGTCGCCCCACCACTGGTGCGCCAACTCGTGCGCCGTGAGCGACTCGCCGAAACCGCCCTGACCGCTCATCGTCTGATGCTCCATACCCCCACCGAACTGGAACTGGTAGATGCCGTACCGCTCGGCTATGAATGGGTAGACGCCGTACAGGTCGCTGAAAGCGCGCAGCATCGGAATACACTGCTCCCACGCCGCGCGGTTGCTCGCCGTGTTGTTTTCAGGATAGATGTAGAAGTCGACAGGCATCGTCTGTCCGTTGTAGGTGAATGAGCGCGACCAGTGTTGATAGTTGGTCGCGGCGAACGCCACCAGATAGGGGGCAATCGGGTAGTTGTGCTGGTAGCGGTAGCGGCGGCGGTTGTTGGGCAGGTCGGCAGTCTCTTGGAGCATGCCGTTTGCGACGGCGAACATATCGCGCGGAGTAATCAGCGTGAAGGTGAGCGTCGCTTTGTCGGTGTTCTCGTCCTTCGCGGGCCACCAAGTGTAGGCGTAGTAGGGCTGACTGAGCGTGGCGACGATGATTGCGCCCGACGAGCGCGTGGTGAACTCTATCGAGCCGAACCCGCGCGACACTGGCACGCCCTGATAGTCCACCTGCAATTGGAACGCCTCGTTTTGCGTGTAGGTGCGGTCGAACTCGGCGCGGACGGTCGTGATGCTTTCGCGCACGAACGAGATGGGGCGTCCGTCCAAGCGCAACCCTGTAATCAGGAAGTTGTCGCGCAGGCGGAAGCGAAAGGCGTTCAGCGTCGGCTGAACCACTTTCACGGTCATCACACACGAGCCAACGAGCGTTCGTGTGCTGGGGATTATTTCGAGCGTGAGGTCATAGTGCTGCACATCGGTCAGCTGAGGGTCTTGGAGGAGCGATGGGAACGACAGCAGGCGCAGCTCGGGGTGCTTCAGCGCGGCGTTGTGGGCGCGCCCACAGAGCGCGCAACCCTCGCCGCCTGCCCACGCCGCCCAGATACTCAGCGACGCCCAGAGAATAAACAAGACGCGCATGCCCTTATTATAGCGCATCGGCGTGGTTCGGGTATCCTAAACGGTATGGAGATACTGGCGGCGTCGCTGACGGTGTTTGTGCTGGCGATATTCGTGGGGTTCGAGGTGATTACCAAAGTGCCCCCGACGCTGCACACGCCGCTGATGTCGGGTTCGAACGCGATTTCGGGCATCACGATTATCGGCGCGATTCTTTCGGCTGGGGCGCAGCACACGACGCTCAGCGCGGTGCTGGGCACGCTCGCCGTTGTTTTTGCCACAATTAATGTCGTGGGCGGCTTTTTGGTGACCAATCGGATGCTGCAGATGTTCAAGCCCAGCCGACGCGAGTCGCTCCCGCGTCAGGTAAAATAGTACGGGAGGCGCGACGATGCGGATTGAACTGCTCTATTATCCTGAGTGCCCCTCGCACGAGCGTGCGCTGGAGTTGATTCACGAAGCGCTGGCGCAGGAAGGCGTCTCGGCGGAGGTGGCAGTGGTTCGCATCGACACGCAGACACAGGCGGAGCAACACCGCTTCATCGGCTCGCCCACCATCCGCATCGATGGGCGCGAGCTGCAACCCCAGCCCCACCTGCCTTACCGCCTGACCTGCCGCACCTTCCAACTGGAAGACGGACGACTCGCGCCGCTCCCCTCGCTGAGCATGCTCCGCGAGGCTATCCGCCACAGTGAAGGAGGTTGAGGCTATGGAAATCGGTCAATCGGCGTATGACTTCGAACTGCCCGGCGTGGACGGCAAGACCTACTCGCTCAAGGACTTCGCCGACAAGCCTGTGCTGGTGCTGTTCTTCTGGTGCAATCACTGCCCGTATGTGAAGGCGTATGAGGAGCGCGTCCTCCGACTCGCGAAAGAGTTCGGCGACCGCGTCGCCTTCGTCGCCATCAACTCGAACGACCCGACCCAGTACCCCGAAGACAGCTTCGAGAACATGCAAAAGGTCGCCCAAGAGAAGGGCTACCCGTTCCCGTACCTGTTTGATGCGACTCAGGCGGTGGCGCACGCCTACAAAGCCTCGCGCACGCCGGAGTTCTTCGTGTTCGACGAGGAGCGCGACCTGAAGTATCACGGTCGCCTCGACGACAACTGGGAGCATCCCAACCAGGTGCGTCACGAGTATGTGCGCGACGCGATTATGAGCCTGCTGCAAAACGACATCCCGCATGTCTCGCATGTGCCGCCTATCGGCTGCACCATCAAGTGGAAGCACTAAGCAAGTGGGCTGCAGGCGCGATGCCTGCAGCCCATCTCCATCGAACTCCATGGACAACGAGTATCTTCAGATTCTGTTAGAACCGCTCAAGGCAACGGAAGGCTACCTTCCAAAGCTGGGACACGGAGGAAAACAAGTCGTTTCGCCTGAAGTGTTCCAAGAGATATACCAGCAAGATGTTTTCTATCGCTGGATTGGATTAAACATGCCAGAAATCTACATAGCCCATCGTGCTGCTGGAGGCATCACCAGTCTCTACCGCCAGTTGGGGATTGGGTGTGAACAGCTCTTGCGGAGGATATTGAAGGATACCTTAGAGCTCGCAGAGCGTGATCTGGATTGGGACTACCGTGTTAGCGAGGGTGAGCGTAATTTCAAAGTATCCCTTGATGCCTGCATACTCATAAACAAAGTATCCAAGCCCGAACCGAGGGCGCGGCTTACTGATTGGATCGATGCGCAGCGTGAAGCAAACTCGATAACAGCGGCGCTGGAGGGAGTGGTCTTTGAGGTTCGGCAAGGATATAAGAGTAAGGACTCGAAACGCCAAGCAGCCGACCTGCGTAGTGCAAGCCGAGCCTATCAAGCGAGCTTGTTGCCCTGCATGATGCTGTTTTCGCAACAAATCGACCCAGCAGTGGAGGCTCGGTACAAAAGCGGTGGGTGGATTTTACTGAAAGGCGATTTGTCTGGTTCTTCTCTGACCTCAACTTATGCCTTTTTGCGAGAAGTAGTGGGTTTCGATTTGGCGAACTTCTTGGAGCGTCATCAGGATACTATCCGCAAGCGTGTTCAAGAAGTGGTTCGTTCTCTTTTGGTCCTGGAGGGAGAGTAGATGGGACGCGGCGTTTCGCGAAGACCTGAATATACTTTCCTCGCTAATGCGGGCAACGGTCGACATGGCTGGCTCCGTCTCACACCGGCTTACTCGGCGCACCTCGTTGAGGAGCGGCTGTGCGCCTACGAACGCACCCACCGCGTCTTGGATCCATTCTGCGGGACGGGGACTACACCCTTGATTGCAGGTTATTTCGGTTTCGAAGCCACCGCTGTAGAAATTAATCCTTTCCTCGCTTGGCTCAGTCGTGTGAAAACACTTCGCTACCCCGAAAGCGTCCTGACCCAAACCCTGAATATGGCTCGGAGTATAGTGCAGCGAAGGAGCGAACTGTGTACAGCTCCTGTCGAGCTGCCACCTATTCACTCTATTGAGCGATGGTGGGATGAGGATGCGCTCCACTGGTTAGCATCTCTGAAAGCGACGATGCTTCAGGGGTGTCCAGATGACGACCTCTCTACCTACCTCATCAAGGTTGCGTTTGCGCGGTGCGTGATCCAGCTCTCTAAAGCGGCTTATCATCACCCTTCCGTCTCCTTCCGCGATACTCATCAGCTGAACCTAAATCTGATGAGCTATGACGCCTTGTTTCTTCAAGAAGTAGAATGGGTTGCTCAGAGCGCACGCGAGAACCCCGTTTGCGAGCCGCGCATTCTCTGCCAGGACGCGCGCGAGTTGGAGCGTCTGAACGAGAAGTTTGACCTTGTGATTACTTCGCCGCCTTACGCGAATCGTATCTCTTACATTCGCGAGCTGCGCCCCTACATGTACTGGTTAGGTTTCCTCAGCGACGGGCGCACTGCAGGTGAGTTGGACTGGCAGGCAATAGGTGGCACTTGGGGCGCTGCCACGAGCCGATTGAAACAGTGGAGTCCTCAGCTTCCTGTGGATGATACAGTCGCAGAGGTGGCTGACGCTATCCGAAAAGCGCACCCTAAAAATGGAACCTTACTTGCGAACTATGTGCTGAAATATTTCGAGGACATGCAGCGACACATTTCCAGTCTAAAGCGTGTGCTGAACGGCGGCGCGCGGATTCACTACATTGTAGGCAATTCATCCTTCTACGGAATCGTTGTCCCTGTGGAGCAGATACTTGCTCGGATGTTCCGCGTGCATGGGTTTGAATTCGTGCGCGTTTCATGTTTGCGCAAGCGCAACTGCAAGCGCGAGCTCTATGAGTACGAAATCACAGGCACTTACATAGGCGCGTGAGCCGTGAGGGCGGTGTTGTTTGGGCGAGTTAATATGAGTTGTTTTGAACCCCCTCTCCGCGACTTGGAAGAGGGGGTAGTATCGATGATTACAGGTACAGGCGTACGCCCAGTAGGATGAAGAGCGCGAGCCATGCGCCCAGCATGCCGATGCTGACGCGCCCCAGCTTCTCTACCCAAGGGCGCACCTCGCCTTTACCCGAGTCGTACAGCACCAGCACCAAGTAGGCAATCACAGCGACGCCCACAACGGTGGTGAGCGCGAACACA
>CALGZO010000255.1 GCA_937934465.1 uncultured Fimbriimonadales bacterium
CTATCACGAGGAGGCGATTCATCTGCGCGCGCAGGTTATTCCCTCCGTCGCTGCACGCCTGCGCGAGAGCCAGAAGTAGGCTCAACAACAGATAGAACAAACCTGCCGATTGAAGTAGAGAACCCTGAAACTGTTCTCGGCTGGCTTTGTACCCCTCTACAGTCTTGCACAGATTAGGCATCTCCGACCTAACGCCCGACTTTTCGAACACCCTCACCCCCCCCTCCCACAGCGTGGAGGAGGGGGGTGGGGATGAGGGCACAACAACAGTACAGGGTGCGTGTAGTCGGCGGGGACGCCAACGCTACGCAGGTGTGTTTCGTCGGCAGGGGCGATGGGGCTACAGCAGGTGCGACGACATTCCTGTCGTCGCGGGTTTATTGGCGGGGACGGCGTGCTGCGACGCCACGAGTGGCGTCGCACCTGCGCTTGCGTGGCTTGGGCATTCCTGTCCAAGCAGGACTCGTCGGCGGGGACGCCGACGCTACGGGCGTGGCTTGGACATTCCTGTCCAAGCAGGACTCGTCGGCGGGGACGCCGACGCTACGAGTTTGAGTGTCGTCGGCGGGGACGCTGAGGCTACGGTGGAGGCGTTCGCTCGCTTTGCTGGGAGGCTTCCCAGAACTATTGGGAGGCGTCTTTTGCTAAGCCCAGCTTGCTCACGCAGAGGTTCAAAAACTCGCAGGCGGCGCAGGGGTCAATCCAGCGTGGGGTTAGGATTTCCCAGTCCTCGTCCAAGATTTGCCCTACAAGTTGGTTGAGCATCTGGCGGAACTCGTCCAGCGATTCGGGGCTGACCTCGACGGCGACTTTCTTGTTGGCGCGCAGGGCGTACAGCGCGATGCGCAGCGGTCGGTCGGGGTAGTGCTCTTGCAATAGCAGAGCGTAGCAGTGCAGGGCGAGGTCGTTGCGCACTTGGGCTTCCGACACATCGGCGCGCCCGCTTTTGTAATCGATAATCTCCAGCGCGCCGTCGGGATGCTCGTCCACGCGGTCGATGCGCCCAGTGAGGATGTATCGCCCCATATCGCGTCGCAAGGCGCGTTCGGTGAACAGCACGGCGGCTTCAGGGGGCTGCTCGGCATGGGTTTGATAGTAGCGTTGCGCGAGTTCCAGCCCTGCCTGCTTGAACTGTTCGCTCTGTTGCGCGGTTTCGAAGCCCGCGTCGCGCCAGAGTCGCTCGAAGGCTTGGTGGAACGCTTCGGGCGAGAGTTGCTCCGCGCCGCCCGCGTTGTGGAAGTATTCCAGCGCGCGGTGCAGGTTCGCGCCGAAGGTGAAAGCGGGGTTCGGACGGCGCATCCATCTGCCGTAGGGAGTGAGGTACGCCCAGTGATACTTCACTCGGCACAGCAGGTAGGTGTTTATCTTGGTGGGGCTGAAGGTGGGCTTACGCATAGACGCGCTCCAGCGTATGCAGGCGCAGCGCGCCCGTGTTGGCGAGGGTGAACGCCAGCTCCACTTCGGAGAGGGTGAACTCGCGCGGGGTCGCGCTCAGCAGCAGCAGCGTTCCGAGCGTGCGTTCGGCGACTTGGAGCGGTACGGCTAAGGCGGAGGCGAAGCGACCGGGCAGCGGCTCTTTGAGGTTCTGCGGGTGCTGCGCCAGGTCGGGCGCGGCGACGGGCGCGTTGAACGCATAGACCCAGCCGGGCAGACTGTATTGGGCGTCGGGGCTGTAGCGCGCCAGCGTCTCCGACATCGGCTCGACATACACGGGGGTCAGGCGGTCAGGCTCGCGTCGGCTGGGCAGGTAGACCACCGTGTGGTCGTGTGGGATGAGCTCGTGCGCCGTGCGACAGAGCAGGCTCAGCACCTCGCGCAGGCTGCTCGTCTCGCCCAGCTGCTGCGACAGGTCGTACAGTTGCGCCATGTGCTGGGCGCGTTGCGCGGTCTGCTCGTACAGCAGGGCGTTGGAGAGCGTGAGCGCAATCTGCCCGCGCAGGGACGGCATCCAGTCGTAGGCGTCAGGCGCGTCGGGCGGCGCGGCGAGCGCGAGCAGCCCAATCGGTTGCTCGCTCAGCGTCAGCCCGTAGGCGTAATGCGTGCGCCCCGCCCAATCCGCCTCGAACGGCTCGTCGCGCCAAGCGTCGGGCAGCGTGGCAGGGTCAATCTGCGCAGGCAACGGCAACGCGCCGTACTGCAACGCCTGCAACAGCATTTTGCGGTTCTCGTCATACAGCCACACGCCGCCCCCTTCAGGCGACGCCTTGCGCATCAGCGACTCAATCGCCTCCAGCGCATGTTGCACACTCAAGTCCGAGCCGATGCGCTTGGGCAGCCGACTGAGCCACTTCAGGGCGCGCTCGCGCTGCTGCAACTGCGCTTGCAAACTCTGCACGCGCGCCAGCAGCTCCAACGGCGGCGCGAACTGCTCCAAGAGCGCACGGTGCGCGACACTGAACGGCTCCGGGCGATTGAGCAGCGCCAGCGCGCTTTGAGGGATGCTGGGTAAAGGCGTCGCCAACCCCGTGCGAACCGCGCCTATCGCGTCGTGACGCAGCGGCGCGTCGTAACTCCACAGCTCGCGGCGCAGCAGGGTCGGCTCCAGCAAGGTGTCGTGGGGACGCAAGCGCAACCCGCGCAACTCCTCCGCGCGCTCCCCGACGATGTAGGCGAACTCCACCTGCTCTTTGTGGGGCACGGGCAGCAGCACCATCGCTTGCCGCGCCTGCGTCTGCTGCGCCAGCCAGCGCAGCGCAGACTCAATCGCCTCGCCTGCAGGCATATCGCGCTCCAACCCTGCCAGCCACGCGCCCCACGCAGGCTGCACCATCTCGCTCAATCGGCGTATCGCCTCCAACGCTAATTTTCGAGCGGATGTCCGCGATTCCTGCCACTCTCGCGAGGGTTTTGAAGGGCTATCTCGGCAATCCAGTCCGCTGCACGGCGCGCCCTTGCGCATCGCCGCGCACTAAACCCCCAACAACGCCCACACCCCGCGCCCAACGCCTATCGACGCTCATCTACCACATTCCCTTGCCAATTATTGGAGACCAAGTTATTCCTAATCTTGACTTTGGAACCACGCCCTACACCAATCCCGTACTTGTTGTACCGACAGATGTTGTTCTGCACTCTGCCTAACGAGTTATTATACAGGAATATCCCATATTCTTCATTCCTCTCGCAGGTGTTGCCTTCCGCTGTCAACTGCGCACTGCCCCAAGTCGCAATCCCGTCTATCCCGTTTTTGCGGCACTGATTATCGCGCGCCTCCCCACGCGCGTTCCCAAAAAGAGCAATCCCTGATTGCTGGTTCCCTTCGCAGGTGTTGCCCTGCGCCGTCAACTGCGCACTGCCAGAAGCCTCAATCCCGTGTAGTCCGTTCTTGCGGCACTGATTATTGCGCGCCTCCCCACGCGCGTTATCAAACAGAACAATCCCTGATTGCTGGTTCCCTTCGCAGGTGTTGCCTGTCGCTGTCAGGCGTGCTCTCTCGCCAGATAAGATACCCGAGCCGTTTTTCAGAAAAGAACTGTTCATTACGCTCAAACGCGACTCACCTCCAGCTATTATGCCAACCAGATCATTTTCTTGGAACCGGCTTACACGCACCTCCGCAACTGCGTTCCCCTCCACAACAATACCAGCTTCATTTGCCGAAAATCGGGACTTTTCTACCTTCGCGAAGCCACTTTCAGAAACTCTCATCCCAGTAGTATTCGATTCTACCAAGCATTCGGAGATTACGGCGCGCGCGCTCCCCCGAATCCAAACCCCATTAGCAATCTGATCTTCGTTTCTACCCGTAGCGCCTGTGATGGAGCATCGTATAACCCTCACTTCGCCAGACACTGCCTCAACTATATTAGATATCTTAGAACCGCTGAAACGAAGGGTCATATCGCGCAGGGATAGCAAACCTTCTGCCCTGTAGTATATCACGCCGTCGCCCCCCTCGGAAACAATCTTGGTGGAGTCTCTGCCCGAACCGCTCAGCGTGAGCGGTTTGGAAATACGAAGAGGCGACTTTATTCGGTATTCGCCAGGTTTCAAAACGATTTCTCCATCGCGATTGATTCTGTCCAACGCTTGCTTTAGCTCCTCTGGAGTTGAGACGACAATCTTGTTGGCATTTTGCGGGGGAGCGAACTCAACCACTGGCGCACTCTCTGGAGACAGCGCTGAGATTGGTAGCCCTGCTCCGAGATGCTTTAG
>CALGZO010000256.1 GCA_937934465.1 uncultured Fimbriimonadales bacterium
ACACAGATCTCACACACCACCGGTAACCGGCAGGTTTGGGCGGGCACGTACGGGTAGTCGAAAACGCCGTGTTTGCAGGCGAAACCCCTAGTTTGCAGGGATCGTCGAACCAGGCTCAAGGGGCTCATAACCCGAAGGTCGTGGGTTCAAATCCCACCCCCGCAACCAAATTTTGAGACGCCTGCCCACGATGTTCCCCGAATGGCTCTCGCGGATAGCAGCGGCGGCGCCTGCGCCCGTGCATGGAACCCCCACCGTGTGGCGCGAGGTGTGCCCAGAGTCGCGCCCTGTGCTACTGGCGCCGTGGCTACACGCGCAGCCTCGCCCTGTGCTGATAGTTACGCCCTCGCTGGAGCGCGCCGAGCAGTGGCTCGCGGTGCTGCTGCGCTTGGGGCTGCCCGAAAGCCGTGTGCTGCGCGTCTCCAGTAGTCTCACGCCGTTGATGGAGCCGACAGGCGTCGAGAGCGAGACGCTCCACGAACGCCTGCGCGCCCTCTGTGCGCTGCATCATCGCGAGCCTGTGTGCCTGATTGCGCCTATCGCCGCCACGCTGCAACGCACGATGCCCGAGCCCCTCTTTGAGGCGGAGCTGGTGCGCCTGCGCCTGCCCGACGCCGAGCCGCCCGACGCCCACGAATGGGTCTGCACGCTCGAACCCGACATACTGCTCCGACGCTTAGTAGAAGACGGCTACGAATACCAAGAGCCTGTGCGCATTCCGGGTCGCTTCGCGCGACGGGGCGGCATCGTGGATGTGTTCCCGATGGGGGCGAACCTGCCTGTGCGCATCGAGTTCTGGGGCGACGAGATTAGCAGCCTGCGCCTCTTCGAACCCGCCACGCAGCGTTCCATCAAGCAGGTCAAGCATGTATCGATTCCCCCCGCGCGCGAGGTTCCGATGGGCAGTGAATCGGTCGCGGCGCAAGTGCGCGCCGCGTGGAACGCGCTCATCAGCCAGCAACCCCCTGCGCAGCAAGCCGAGTTGCGACAGCGATTAGAAGACGACCTACGCCCCTTACAGCAGGGCGCGCCGTTCGACCGCCTCGAACTCTACCTGCCGTGGCTGCTCACGGCGCGCGCCTGCCTGCTGGACTACCTACCCCCCGATGCGTGGCTTGTGCTGGACGAACCGCTGATGCTCCAGACCGCCTACGAACGCCTAATAGACGATGTGAACCAGTCGCTCGCCTCGCGCGCCGAGCGAGGCGACATCATTCCGCTACAGGCGAGCCAATACCTCGAGCCGTTCGAGCGGCTGGAGCGTTCACGCGGCGTGCTGCTGCTGGGCGAGCCGATGCTCGCAGGGGGCAGGGTGTACGGCGGCGCGGCGACGCTCCAAGAGTTCGCGCTCGGCATACGCTCGCTGCGCAGTCTGGCAGGCGGCGCGCACCTGTGGCAACGCCTCGCCGATTGGCGTCGGGCGAACGCTGCCATCGTGATTGCCACCGACCGCCCGACCCAAGTACGCAAGGCGTTGGAGCAGGCAGAGCTAACCGACGGCTACACGCTATATCAGGGCAATCTCGGCGGCGGGTTCGTGTGGGACGCGCAATCGTTCGCGCTCGTCACCGACGCCGAGCTGTTCGACAATCGCCGCCTGCGCCTGCCCCCACGACGCTTCAACGAGGGCGTGCCCATCGCCTCGATTATGGATTTACAGCCCGGCGATTATGTGGTGCATCTCTACCACGGCGTGGGCGTGTTTCGAGGGCTGACCACTATCGAGCGCGAGGGCGTCAAGCGCGAGTACCTCCTGATTGAGTACGCGCACCCCGACCGCATCTTCGTGCCCGTCGACCAGTTAGACCGCATCCAGAAATATATTGCGCCCGACGACAAGCCGCCCGAAATCAAGCGGCTCAGCAGCACGGCGTGGGCGCGCGCCGTCGCCAAAGCCCGCCAAAAAGCCAAAGAGGTCGCCGAAGAACTCGTGCGCCTCTACGCCCTGCGTGAAAAAGCCACCCGCCCCACCTACGGCGCAGATACGCCATGGCAAGCCGAAATGGAGGCGATGTTCCCCTACATCGAAACCGAAGGTCAGCTGCGCGCCATTCAGGAGGTCAAAGCCGATTTGGAGTCGCCCCACCCGATGGACAGGCTGCTGATAGGCGATGTGGGCTTCGGCAAGACGGAGGTCGCCATCCGCGCCGCGTTCAAGGCGGTCTTAGCGGAGCGACAGGTCGCGCTACTGTGCCCTACCACTATCTTGGCGTATCAGCATTACCAGAACTTCAAGGAACGGTTCGAGCCGTTCGGCGTGCAGGTCGCCTTGCTCAGCCGACTGATTACGCCAGCCGAGCAGAAGCGCATCCTGCACGGGCTGAAGACGGGCGCAATCGATATGGTAGTTGGCACGCACCGCCTGCTCTCCGCCGATGTGCAGTTCAAGGCGCTGGGGCTGGTGATTATCGATGAGGAGCAACGCTTCGGCGTGATGCAGAAGGAGCGGTTCAAGCAGTTGCGCGGCGTGGTCGATGTGCTGTCGATGAGCGCGACGCCCATCCCGCGCACGCTCTATATGGCGCTCACCGAGATTCGCGACATGAGCATGATTACCGACCCGCCGCCGGGCAGATTGCCGATTCGCACTGTCGTTGCGCCCTACACCGACTGGATGGCGCGCGAGGCAATCCTGCGCGAGTTGCAACGCAGCGGGCAGGTGTTCTATGTCACGCCGCGCATTCAGGGCATCACGCACCTCGCCGAGCGACTGCAGCAACTGGTTCCGCACGCGCGTATCGCCGTCGCGCACGGACAGATGCCCCCCAAACAGGTGGAAGACACAATCTTGGCGTTCTACAACCACGAATATGATGTGTTGGTCAGCACCACCATCATCGAGAACGGGCTGGATATGCCGAATGTGAACACCCTGATAGTGGAAGGCGCGGAGCGGTTCGGCTTGGGGCAGCTCTATCAGTTGCGCGGGCGCGTCGGGCGGTCCGACCGACAGGCATACGCCTACTTCCTCTTCAAGGCGGGCAGGCTGACCGACAAGGCGGAGGAACGGCTGCAGGCGTTGAAGGAGTTCTCGCACTTAGGCTCTGGCTTCGCGTTGGCGCTGCGCGACTTGGAGATACGCGGCGCGGGCAACCTGCTGGGCGAGGAACAGCACGGCGCGATGCGCTCCGTCGGACTCGAACTGTACCAGTCGATGTTGCGCGACGCCATCCGCCGCTTGCGTCAGGGCGAGACCCACTGGAACTTGGAATCGCCCATCCAAGAGGAGCTGCCCGACGCGAGCAAACTGCCCCTGCACGCTTTCATTCCCAGCGAGTATATCGCCGATACCGCGCAGCGACTGGGCTACTACAAGCGCATCGCGGGCAGCCGCACGCGCGAGGAGCTCAAATCGCTCGTGCGCGAGCTGCGCGACCGCTACGGCGAGCTGCCCACGCCCCTAAAAAACCTCATCCGACTGATGGAGCAGCGCATCCTTGCCCACGCGCTGGGCGTGCAGAGCATCGGAATCGACGGCAAACGGCTCGTGCTGAAGTTCAAGCCCGACCGCAAGCTCAAGGCGCGTTGGCAACTCGCGCTGCAACAGTCGGTGGCAGGGGCGCGCACGCAGCCCGACGAAATCAGCGCGCCGCTCGGCGAACAGCCGCTGGAAACACTGATGCGCCTGCTCAACGAGCTCAAAGCGATTGTCGAGGCGGACTGACGCCTACTGGCGATAGTTATACAGCTGCGCCAGCTCGCGATAGGTAAATAGCCGTATCTTCTGCTCCTCTAAGACGCGCTTGAAGGCTGGCTCCTGCAAGATTTCCAGCTCCTGCACGCGGTAGCGCCAGCCGCCCGTGACGGCGTTGCCTTCGGGGTCGTCCATCCCCAAATGCACAATCAGCTCGTTCACGCCCGGTTTGAGCGTGCGCAGGTACTGGTGCAGTCGCTCCCGATGACGCTCTTTGCTCTCCCCCGGCGCATACTGGGGGTTCAGATAATCGATGGTGGGCAGTCCAGCGGCGCGGATGCGCTGATAGATCTCACGATAGTTCAGCCCGCGCGCCGCCGCCATCAACATCATCTCGGGGGTGGGGCTAAACACCATCGGTGGGATTTTATACTCGATTGCCGTCTTCAGGAAGACCTCGAAAAAGCGCGGGTCGGAGTAGAGCGCGCCCATGTGGGAGTCGAGGTGGGTGGGTTTCAGCCCCATCTGCAGCGCGAGTTCGATTTGGGCGCGGATTTCGGTCTCCACTTCTTGGGGCGTTGCATGGCGCGTCACCTGTTCCACACTGCTCCACATATAGCCTTGCGGATCGAGGAGACCTTTAACTTGACTGGCAGGCGCGACAGGACGCCAACGGATGGTACTCCATTCGCTGGTGAGTGTGAGGTGTAGCCCCACATCGGCGTCGGGGTGCTTTTTACACCACGCGACCGCCTCCGCTACCCACGCGCAGGGCATCATGATGCTCGCGCTACTGATGACGCCCATCTCCAACGCGAGGCTGGTCGCCCGATTTTTGGAGTGGCACATGCCAAAGTCGTCAGCGTGGATAATCAGCAGCTTCTCGTCGGTCTTCGGCTGCCAGTCCTGAAACATCGCACGGCGTCGCATATCTACCTGTTCGCCCCGACGCGCCGATTCCCTGCGTATCCGACCACTTGCAACCTTTGCGCCGACAATAGGGTATCATAAAGTGGAGGCGAAACCTATGAACAAGTTCGGTCTGATTCTGGTGCTTGCCGCTCTGCTGGGCGCAGGCGCGGCGGCTCTTATCGTCGGCGCGAAGAGCAACGAGACAACCACCCCCACGGCGGTCGTCACGACTCCCGAAAAGGGTTCTTGCTGCTCGTCGCACAACAAGTAAGCCCGACAGCGCGGCTCCTCGCTTCGCGCGGAAGGATAGAGTTAGAATATCGCTGTCGTTCCAAGCGAGGCGAGGAGCTTCTCTGTTCGCGATGATACGCACTGCCATCGTGCCGATGGCGGGTCTGGGCACGCGCCTGTACCCCATCGGCGTCGTTTTGCCAAAGGGGTTGACGCCGTTCGCGCTTGCGGACGGCACGCTGACTACTGGGTTGCAACTGATTGCCGAGACGCTCTTGGCGGCAGGCGTCGAGCGCATCGGTGTAGTGGTCTCGCCTGAGAATCGCGCGGTGTACGAGTCGTTTCTGGAGGGCGGCGGCGCACGCTATGCCCACGCACGCGCCCAACGCCCCCATATCCAACACATTTACGCGACGCTCCAATCGCTCGCCTGCCGTGTGCAGTTCATCGAGCAGCCCGAGTTGCTGGGGCTGGGGCACGCGGTGTGGTGTGCGCGCGCGTTCGCCAACGACGAGGCGACGCTCGTCTTCCTTGGCGACCACATCCCCCTGCCCCTGCGCGACCCGACGCCCATCCACCAAGTCGTGCAGATGTACGAGACCCACCACGCGCCTGTGTATGGCGTGCATCGCGTGCCCGTCAGCAAAGCGTCGCAGTATGGCGTGCTGCAGGGCGAGCCGCTGGGTACGCCGCGCGCCTATCGGCTCCTGCAGCTCATCGAGAAGCCGACGCCCGACTACGCCCGCCGACATCTCCACACGCAAGGCTTAGCCCCTGACGAGCTGCTCGCGCACAGCGGCGTGTACGCCTTCCCGCCGATACTCTGGGATGCGCTGGAGCAACTCGCCGCAGAGCATAACTCGGCGCACGGCGAGTGGACGCTCACCGCCGCGCAGCAACGGCTGCTCCAACATATCCCTGCCTACCTGTGCGAGATGGAACAGCACTGGCTGGACTTCGGCACTGCCGCTGAATACCGACGCGCGTTCTGCACGCTGGCGGGGTGTGAGCATGTATAGAACCGAGTTCCGCTACCGACAGGAGCGCATCACTCTCTTGGCGCAGCCCGACGCCGATGGATGGCGCATCGTCCTGCCCGACGGCTCCGAGCGGATGGCGCGCCGCGCCGAGGCGCACGCCAACACGCTCACGCTGCACACCTCCACTGGGCGCGTGCAACTCGCGTTCCTGCAGACGCCGCAGGGGGTGGAGATTCAGTATCGCGGGCGCGTCTATCGGTTCCAATACGCCGAGCCGAGCCGACGCAGCGCTGCGACGCACTCCAGCGCGGAAGGCGTTCTCACCGCGCCGATGCCCGGCTTGGTGACCAAAGTGTTCGTGCGGCAGGGCGAGACCGTCGAAGCAGGGCAGCGATTGCTCACTTTGGAGGCGATGAAGACCGAGCAGTCGCTGCGCGCGCCTTTCGCAGGCGTCGTGCAGCAACTCAACGCACGCGAGGGCGAACTGGCGCAGGAGGGCGCGGTGCTGGTGGCAATCACGCCGCTCGCTCCCTCATCGGAAGACAATCAGCTGCGCCAAAGTGAAGTAGAGCAGTAGCCCCGAAGCGTCCACGACGGTCGTGATGAACGGCGCGGACATCACGGCGGGGTCAATATTGAGCCGCTTGGCGATGATGGGCAGGCACGAGCCGACGGTGGTCGCCAGCGTGATGATGCCCACCTGCGCCAGCCCCACCGTGAGAGCGATGTGCAGTTGGTCTTCCCAGTCGTAGCCCATGCGCGTCCAGATGAGCGCGTTCACCACCCCAATCACGCCGATAAGAGTGCCCAACAGCAGCCCTGTGCGCAGTTCACGCGCCATCACTCGGAGGATGTGCTGCCAGCGCACCTCGCCCAGCGCTATCGCGCGGGTGATGGTGGTGGTGGTCTGCGCCCCAGCGTTGCCGCCTGAGCCAATCAGCAGCGGGATGAACCACGCCAAAGCCGTGACCTTCTGGATGGCGTCGTCGTAGGTGCGCAGCACCGCGCCCGAGAACAGCTGCGCCACAAACAAAAACACCAGCCAGCGCACGCGCTGACGCGCCAAATCCCACGGGCGTTGCCGAAAATAAGGCTCCTCCGTCGCCTCCACACCGCCGAGCTTCAGCACATCCTCTGTGCTCTCGCTCACCAGAATATCCACCACATCGTCCACCGTCACGATGCCGAGCATGCGCCCCAGCTCGTCCACCACAGGCACGGCGAGCAGGTCGTACTTAGAGAGCAGGTTCGCCACTTCCTCTTGGTCGGTTTCGGGCTGCACCACAATCGGCTCGGTCTCCATAATCTGCTCGATGCGCTTGCTGGGGTCGCTGACCACCACATCGCGGAGCGAGCAGACGCCCACCAAGCGTTGGCGCGTGTCCACCACATACAGGTAGTAGATGGTCTCGATCTCGCTGCCGACTTGGCGCAAGTAATCTAAGCACATCTCGACCGTCCAGTCGGGGCGCACGCGCACATATTGGCGCACCATCAGGCGTCCAGCGGTGTTTTCAGGGTATTCGAGCAGTTCACGCACCTCGCGCGCTTCGGGCGGCGCCATCTGCTGGAGCAGTGTCTCGGCTTTCTCAGCGTCCAGTTCGTCGATGATTTGCGCGGCGTCGTCTGCGGGGATGCGCTGCAGCAGGCGGGCGGCGGTCTCTAACGGGATATGCTCCAGAATCTCGGCGACAATCGTCGGCTCCAGATACTCGATGACTTCGGAGGCGGTGGTCTCCTCCATGTGGAGCAGCGCGTGGGCTTGCTCGGCGGGGCTGTCCATCAGCGCGAGGGCGTCAGCGATGTCTTGCGCCGCGTTCTCTTCCAGCAGTTGCTGCAAAGCGTCGCGCGGCTGTTGCAACGCCTCGCGCAGCTGCTCGAGCAGGACTTCCGTGCGCGTCTCCATCGGTCGCCTCCATGCGGGGGGATGCTAACTACGACTGCGTATATAACTATACCCCGAACGCAAGACAATACGAGGGTATTCGGAAAATCGGGAGCATAGGGTATCAAATGGCAACCGCGCCAGCTTTCGCGTCACACGCGAGCAAGGTCGTGGAGATAACAGCCGCTATACCTGAACAACGCCGCGAGGGCAATCATCAGCACGCGCGACCATTCTGCACGGGGAAACTTGCGGAAAGCCCCGTGCATCTCCGC
>CALGZO010000257.1 GCA_937934465.1 uncultured Fimbriimonadales bacterium
GACCCCGAAAACCGCGTCGCGCGCGAGGCGTTGCAACGCTTGGCAGCGTGAAGCATTCTGCGAGGCTGTCAGGGAAAGTCAGCGTGCGACTTTTTGCCCTTACTCCCCTCTCCCGCATTTTGGGAGAGGGGAAGTGTTTGATATGCCACTGCGCAGCAATCAGGCGCGGCATGCCAACAGACGCTTGCAAGTATGGAACAGGCAAACGGATTGGTACAGCAAGTCGCCGCCGTGTCTGAGGAGGTCGCTTTTGGAGCGGCGGCTTTACTCCTCGCTTAGGGGGCGCAGGTAGGCGATTGTCTGACCGTACTGCACCGCCTGCCCCGATTCCACCGCCCAGCCCTCCAGCACGGCGGGCAACGGCGCGACCACCTCGTTCGGGATGCCCAGCACTTCGACGCTCGCCAGCGGCTGCCCGCGCTCGACCGCGCTGCCGATTTCGATGGGCGCGAGCGTGCAGTAGCCCACCACTTCCGAGCGCACCTCCAGCAGCGCGGGCGGCTGCCAAAGGCTCTCTTCGGGCGCACCCGACTCTGGGGTCGGCTCCTCGTAGCCGCTCAAGAACAGCGGCGGCAGCGACTCGTCTGGGCTAACCGGCGCGTTTGTGGCGCGTGTGAGTTTTATCTGCACTGCGCCGTCGCTCAGTTCCACGCGCGACGCGCCGTGCTGCGCCATCAACTGCGCCAGCTGCTCCGCCTGCTCCAACGCTTCGTTCACCATTTCCATTTGAAAATCACGGTCTCCACTGTGCGCAGGGCGTAGCTGAGCGCCACAATCACCAGCGCGATATAGAGGATGAGCGCCGCCGCTTCGCTGGTCTGCGCCGCCGCTTTCAAGACGCCCTCGCGCGCCTCGCTCGGCATCAGCGTAAAACGCGCCAGCAGGCTATCCAGCAGCCCCAGCAGGTTCAGCACCTGCGCCTGCAACGGCTCGCGGAAGAAGTAGGCGACGCCCAACACCGCGCCCACCGTCAGCGGCGCGAACAGCTGGTACTTCTGGCGCTGATGCTCGTTGTAAATCACGCACTCGTTGCACCGCTGCTTCAGCTCCCATTTGCTGAGCGTGGTGTTGTGCGGGATATATTTCACATTCTTCTCAGGGTCGTCGCTCACGCGCACATCTTTGAGCGCCATCGCGATAGTCTTCTCCTCGCACATACAGCCGACGCCTTCACGCCAACAGGTGCGCCGCGCGTGATAGATGGGGCAACGCTCGCGCACATAGTCGCGGCAGTAGGGCAGTTGCCAGCACTTGCCCAAGAAGCGTCGCTGCACCTGCTGCTGGTTCACCTCCGCGCCGAGCTTGAGCGTCTGGTCTAAGCTCGAGCCGTAGCGCAGGCGTTTGATGGCGTGCGCCAAGCTCACAAACACGGTCAGCACCAGCCCCGGCGGGAACAGCACCCACGCGGCGTTGCGGATGCGCGAGAGCGCGAAGTCGCGTAGCGTGTCGGGGGTCGGCAGCGCGCTGAACTGCCCAATCAGGAAAGGCACGCCCCAGTAGAACGTCACCGCAAGCAGCAGCAGCACCACGCCCACCAGCGGCTCCTCAAGGTAATTCCACGCCAACCCAATCACGATGAACCCCGCGCCCAGCAAGAGCGCGTTGCCTGCCAACCCCAAGTTGTCGCGAATCCGCGCTTGGTCTTGCGCCGAGAAACTCTGCGAGTCTAACCCTGCGAACAGCACGGCATAAAGCAGGTACACCAGCCCCAGCACGAACAGAATCGCGCCGATGCTCATCAGCCACTGCGTCAGCGTCGTAATCCAGCGCAACATCAGCTGGCGTTGGTACTCCTGCTGCACCGATGGTCGTTTAGACATCGCCTATCTCCCGATTCAGAGTCTACCCGACGGTGCAACGCGCAAAAAGTGTCGGCGTCTCATTTCGGGTACAATTGGCTTAGTGTCGGCGTTGGTGAGCGTCTCGTTGGGGCGCAAGGTGCGTATCTTTTTAGAGGCGATTAAGTTCGAGCATACTATTTTCGCCCTGCCGTTCGCGCTGCTCAGTTTGTTGTACGCTTCTGAGGGGGTTCCGCAGGCGCGTGTGGTGGGCTGGATTCTGGCGGCGATGGTAGCGGCGCGCACCGCGGCGATGGCGTTCAATCGGATAGCCGACCGCGCGATCGATGCGCAGAACCCGCGCACGCGCACGCGCGCCCTGCCAGCAGGGTTGCTCACGGTGCGGCAGATGGCGACGGCGATGACGATAGCAATCGCCGTGTTTCTGTACGCGGCGTGGCAGCTGAACTGGGTCTGCTTCGCGCTTGCGCCCGTGGCGTTGGCGATAATCCTTGGCTATTCCTACTCTAAGCGGTTCACGCCGCTGTCGCACTACTGGCTGGGGCTGTCGCTGGGTATCGCGCCGAGCGCGGTGTGGATAGCCGTGCGCGGCGCGCTGGAGACGCCCCCGATGTGGCTCACAGCGGGCGTGACGCTGTGGGTGGCGGGGTTCGATATCCTCTATAGCTTGCAGGACGAGGCGTTCGACCGCGCGCATGGGCTGCGGAGCCTGCCGCAGACGCTGGGCGCGGCGCGCGCGATTGCCGTCTCGCGACTCTCGCACGCGCTGTGCATCGGGGCGTTTCTGATGGGCGGGGTTGCGCTGGGCGCGGGCGTGTGGTACTATGTCGGCGTCGCCTTCGCCGCCGCGATGCTCGCCTACGAACAGTCGCTGGTGAAACCGAACGACCTCAGCCGCCTCGATGTCGCTTTCTTCACTCTGAACGGCTATGTGAGTATCGGGCTGTTCGTCTTCGCGCTGTTGGATCGGGTGTTCTAACGATGCGTTATCGGGTGGGCAGTGTGCCTTATATCAACGCCGCGCCGCTGACGCGCTGGCTGGAGACAGACGCAGGCGCGCGCTACGCCGAGTTGGTCTACGCGCCGCCGTCGGCGTTAGCGCAGATGCTGCGAGCGGGCGCGCTGGAGGTCGCGCTGGTCTCGTCGGTGGAGCATTTCCGTCGCCCCGACACGCGCTATGTGCCGGGGCTGGCAATCGCCTCCGAGCGCGAGGTGCTGAGCGTGCGCTTGTTCAGCCGTGTCCCGATAAGAAGCCTGAGCAGCGTTGCGTTAGACTCCAGCTCGCTCACCTCCGTTGCGCTGACGCGAATCCTATTGGAGCGCGCCTACGGCTTAGCCCCTGCCTACCACGACGCCGCGCCGAACTTGGAGGCGATGTTGAGCCGCGCTGACGCCGCGCTGCTGATTGGCGACTTGGGCATGACCGCGCAGCACGAGTCGGTGGTCGAGATATTGGATTTGGGCGCCGCGTGGCGCGACTGGACAGGGCTGCCGTTCGTGTGGGCGCTGTGGCTGATGAACCCCGACGCGCCCGCCGAGCCAATCAGCGCGCTGCTGCACGAAGCCTATCAGTGGGGCGCACAGCATATCGAGTCCATCGTTCACGCGGAAGCGCAGCGCACGGGCATCCCGTATGCGCTGTGCCAACGCTACCTACGCGAAGTGATGGTCTACGCCATCGACTCGCGCTTCCTGCAGGGGTTGGAACGCTTCCGCGCTGAGGCGTCGAGGTATAATTGAAGCGTGAGCGACATGCAGACGACCTTCCCCATCCATCTGACGGAGCGCGCGATTGCTCGGATTAAGCAGATACTGGCGCGGCAGGGCAAACAGGACGCCTATCTGCGCGTGGGCGTGCGCGCAGGCGGCTGCTCAGGCTTCGAGCATGTGATGCTCCCCGTCGACGCGCCCCGCCCGAACGACCTCATCGCCGAGTTCGATGGCGTGCGCGTGGTTATCGACCCCAAGAGCGCGCAGATTCTGGAAGGCGCGACCATCGACTACACGGGTCAGCTCATCGGCGGCGGCTTCCACTTCGAGATTCCCAAAGCGAAGCGTCAGTGTGGCTGTGGAACCTCGTTCACGGTGTAGGGCGCGCCTGCTCCACATAGTAGGTAGCGTGAACCGCGCCGCTGGGCAAGCGCAGGCGCAGCTGGAAGTCGGGCGCGACCTCCAGCGCGATTGCTTCTGGGTGGTCGGGCAGGTCTAAGACGCGGTAGGCGCGTCCTGTCGTTGTGTCGCGGGCTTGCCAGAGTGTATGAACAGCGTCGGGCTGCGTCGCCCACAGGCTCAGCAACTCGATGAGCGCGTCGCGCAGGCGTGCAATCAGAGCGGCGCGTTCCTCACGCGAGACGATTTCTGGCATCGGCGTCGCCTGCGCCAGCGAGATTGCCACGCTTTCCAGTTCGGGTGGGAAGACGCGCTGCGCGAGGTTCACCCCCACCCCGACAATCGCGACGCCTTCCGCCACTTCCACCAGTGCGCCGCCCAGCTTGCGCCCAAGCAGCATCAGGTCGTTCGGGTACTTCAGTTGGATGGGGGGCAGGTTGGGGTAGTGTGCGTGTAGGGCTTGCGCCGTTGCGAGCGAGGCGAACGCGCTCAACGCCCCAGCAGGCTGAGGGAGCGGCGTGTCCCACAGGATAAGGCTCACCAGCAGGCTCTGGTTGGGCGTGTCGTGCCAAGTTGCGCCTTGACGCCCGCGCCCTGCGGTCTGCGTATCGGCGCACACCGCGCCCCAGCGACGGTCGCCCCGCTCCACCAGCGCACGCGCGTAGATCTGCGTGCTATCTACCGTGTCATAAAAGCGAATAAGCATCGCCCTACCCTCCATGATACCGCTGACAAGCGTCGCGTTGGCGTATTTCTCGTCAGCGAGACGCTGACGCTACGCCCCCCCGCGTCGCGTCGCCGTCCCGCCGACGAGTAAAGTGGTGCGACGCCCTTCTTGGCGTCGTGTTGTTGTTCTTGTTGCCCTCACCCCCAATCCCTCTCCTACCCAGTGGAAGAGGGAGTCGCCGTTGCAGTGGGCGCGAGCAAAGCCCTATCTTCCGAAGCGGATAAGGGCATATCTTTTGAGTTGACACACGGTACTGGCGCGGTTGTTGCACCCCCTCCTTGAGGTTCCCCCTACTGCGTAGGGGGAACCGTGCTGCTCAGTTAGTTCCCCCTGCAAGCAGGGGAAACCTAATGGCGTCGCACCTTGTAGGGCTTGGACAGGGATGCGCAAGCCCCTCGCGCCCGACGCCACGAATGGCGTCGCACCTTGTAGGGCTTAGACAGGGATGTGCAAGCCACTCGCGCTCGACGCCAGGAATGGCGTCGCACCAGGTCGCGCTGGTGCAGGGCGTGAACTTAAGAACGGACTCTTGTTAGCCTCTCCCTAACCCTCCACACACGCGGGGAGGGAGCGCGCAAAGCCTGTCATTCCGAGCCGAAGGCGAGAAATCTCAATAGAGACTTCTGAATATTTGAGGGACTGAGCCTCTACCTACGGCGAGGGTAGCGTCAACCGTCGAATCTCGTCGAACGCCAACTCGAACGGGTTGACCACTTCGTCCACGCCCAGCTGCTTGAGCGCGGCGGCGTCGGCGTCGGA
>CALGZO010000258.1 GCA_937934465.1 uncultured Fimbriimonadales bacterium
TCGCCTGCTGCGACGGCGCGGGCAAGCCAGTCTCGTTGGTTAGGCGACAGGGCGCGCCAAGGGAAGGTTTCTATCAGCGCTTTCGCCTGAGAAAGCCCCAGATACTTGCGCGTGTAGCGGCTCTCAGAGTATTTATAGGTCGTCATGAATTCACTGTCGGTTTGGGAACGCCAATATTCCAAAAGCAAGTTGAAGTAATTGCGCAGAATTTGAGTCTCCTCAAGACTGAGAGCCGGCGTGATAAATAGTTGAATGGGATGTGTGCGGAAGGTCGCTTTGGTCACCACAATTCCATCTGCACCTTGAAACTCATCCGCGATGAAATACAGACCTGCGCGTCCATCCAGGCTGCCTGTGTCGAGCGTCCGAATGAACAGCGGGTTCCGTTTCACCTTCTGATACAACGATTCGGAGACATTAACCTCGATGCGCCGATACTCGCTTCCGTCATAGCCGTTGGCGTCGACAAGCGTGAGCCGATACTCGCCAGAACAGTTTTGCACCTCGTCCATCATCAAATAGAATTTCACAGTTAGCGGACGCGACGCACGCGCTCGCTGCACAAAGGTTTCAAATTCGCTGCCTGCGCGATAGTGATGGCGCGGCTCCAAACAATACACGCGCCGAGACTTGTTGCTGTTGAGCTTGATGGCTTCAAAATGTTGCGTCGCTTTCTCAGGGAACGGCTTGCGCTCAAAAAAGCATACCGCCACATGCACGCCCGTATGTTCGAAAACATCCCGCTCCAGAATGACGGCTCGCGTTATCCGATAATACGGCAGAAAATCATCGCGAAACTTATTCGAGATGCTCGCGCCAAACAGAAAGTTACTTGGAATAATGTAAATCATGCGCTGGATTTTTGAGCGCAGGTCGTTCATGAGCGCAATTTGGTAAAGGTCTTGATAGCCTCGGTTCGCTTCCTCGAAGAGGGGTAGATAGTGCTGCGTTTCGGGGTGTTTTGCGATGTAGCCGAGATAGAGGTAGGGCGGATTCGTGATATGATACACGGGCAACCCTGCGCGAAGTATCTCGGATGGGTAGTCAGCGAGCGTATCGCGCTGACGGATATTCTGACGCGCCAACGACTCGGGGATATGCATTTGCACAGCGGTTTGCACCGCACGTTCCACCATCGTGGGCTGTATGTCGTAGAGGCGGATGTGTTGCTCGAAGAATGCAGCGCGTTCCTCGCGTGGGACGCATTGCAACAGAGGCAGCACGAGATTGCCTGCGCCCGCGAAGAGGTCTACCCACAGATAGTCGCGCAGGATCGGCTGCACCGCGGGCAGGATATACTCCTCAAAGACCGATGTGGGCGTGAGGTGTTCGCCCAGGCGACGGCGATGGCGGCGCGTATCCACAAGCTTATCGTTTCGCGTGGTCGGCTTCGGTTCCTGCTGAGACGATGGACGGCGGCTCATTGAGATAGGCTTCCAGTTTGTGGCGGAGCAGTTCACGCGCGCGGTGCAGACGCGCTTTCACTGCCGCCTGCGTGATGCCCAGCTGCTGAGCGGTCTGTTCGGTGGAGAGTCCCTCCATATCACGCAGTTGCAGCACGGGGCGCAGCGAGTCGGGCAGCTCGGCGACGGCTTGGCGCACGCGCTCGCGCAGCTCGTTCTCAATCACCAACGCTTCAGGGTCCTGCGCATGCTGGTCGATGAGTTTGCGCAGGATTGTTTTGCCCTCTTCCGTGTTGAGCGGGTCGTCCAGCGAGTAGAAGCGGTCTAAGTCGCGTCGGGCGCGGATGCAGAGTCGTCGCGCGATGGTGTAGAGCCAAGTGGCGAAGTTCGCATCGCCGCGAAACTGCTGCAGCGCTTTGAAGGCGTTGAGCAGAGCGTCTTGTAGCACATCGTGCGTGGTGTCGGGGTTGCCGCCGCACGCGCGCAGCAGCGAGCGGAACACCTTATCGCGATGACGCGCCCAGAGCTTGTCGAACGCCTCGTTATCGCCCTGTTTTGCCTGTTCAATCAGGTAGGTATCGTCGCTCATAGTTTTAATTACGGCGTGCGCCGAAAGTTTGCACCTCGCCGCGCGGTTGCACCATTAGGGTTGGGTAGACGACCAAGTTCGCGTAGCGTCGCAGGTACGCGCCGCCCGCGTCGCGCGCTTGCTGCTGCGCCTTGCCCAACGATTCGAGCCACTGTGGGTTGTGCGTGAGGTTCGCCCGCTGGTAGATGTCGGGTTCGAGCGCATAGTCCCACAAGATGATGCGTCCGCTGCCCTGTTGCGCGGCTTGGAGCAACGCTTGGAAGTCGGTTTCAGGTTGTAGCCAACTGCTGGAGTCGATGACCTGCGCCTTGCCAGCGGTGTAGTAGCGCAGCCATTCAGCGAGTCGTGTCGCGGCGATGAGCGTGTCGCCCTCGCGCACGCCCGTAGAGACCGCTTCCGCTTCCTGACGCTCACCGTCATGCTCGATAGAGCGCAGATCGGCGGCTTTCATCAGCCCGAATACGAGCATCACTATCACGAGTGGGGGCGCGACATAGCCAATGCGCCGCGCATCCTCCTCGTAGTAGCTGCCCAGCCAGCCGCCCAAGCCCACTAATCCCCAAAACAGTGTCCACAGATACATCGCTTGACGGTCGCCTTGCCATGCCACGAGCGTCAAGAGCGCAAGCATCAGGCTAAGCCCGCCCATACCGCGTACAGCGTCCACCAAGCGGTCGGTCGGCACACGCTCACCCGAAACGCGAATCGTAATCAGCACGATTACCACAATAAGCGTCATCAGCAGGAACACGCCCTTGATGAGCGTGACGAAAGTGCCGCCCAGATAATACTGATAGACATCGCGCACGCGGAACGGTCGCCCCAGCGCGAGCAAGAAGTTCTGCATCTGCTCGCCAATCGACTGCCAATAGACGCTGGAGTAGCGTGGGGCGTCGATGGCGGTTGCGCCTTCGCCAGTCCAGAGCCACTCGGTGAGTGCGGGCTTGGGGCGGAGCGCACCGTTTACTTGCACCTGCGCTGGCAACAGCGCGAAATAGACCGCCAGATAGCCTATCAGCGTCACACCGACCGCTGCGCCGATTAGCCCTGCGCCTACGCCGCGTCGCAGCGCGAGGATGCCCGCCGCCAACACGGGAATCAGCGAGAACAGGTTCACCAGCGCGACTACGCCGCCCAGTATGCCCAATCGGACGCCGCCGCCCGCATCTGGCTCGCGCTGCGCCAGCCATCGAATCGCGCTGAGCATCCACCATCCCGTGAGCAGTAGCGCCAGCGACGCCACAGGCAGCATCGTCGCGCTCACCCACGCCACATTCGAAGCGTAGAACAGAAAGGTCAGCCAACCGCTCAACCGCACGGGCAGTCCCACCAGACGCAGGATACGGAACAACGCCAGCCCCGATGCCCACACGCTTAGCGCGCTGATAATCTGCGCGGCGTCCACCAACGGCGTGAACCGCAACGGCAGCGTCGCGAGCCACAATAACGCCACGCCCAGCACGCTATGCCCGCTCCACCAAGTGGTTGACGCGCGGTTGAACCCCTCCGACACCGCCGCGATTTGGCGCAAACCCTCGTAGTCGATATAAAACGCGCGCAACAGGATACCAATCAGCGCGTACAACGCGCTCAGCGCCCACATCCCTATGGGTATCCCGAACACATCCTTTCTCAGCATCGGTTCACTCCGAGTAGGTGGCGATGTGCTGGAGTAACGCCTTGACTTGCTCGCGCGTGGGTTGCACGGGGTTGAACAGGATCGAGCCGTCGGCGAGGGTCAGGTCGGTCAGCGTTTCGAGGTCGTCTTCGGAGACTTGGACGCCGACCTCGATGAGGTGCGCGGGGATACCGACCTCGCTCATCAGTTGGCGCACGCGCAGCACGGCGTCTTCGGCGGTAAAGGTCTTGTCCCACACGCCCCCTTGGATGGTTGCGTGGGGCATGGGCACGACTTCGGTGTCGGCGTGGGCATAGCCCATCACCTGCGCGATTTGTTCGAACCGCTCGCGTCGGCTCTCCAAGTTGAAGTGCATCGCTATGGGGAGTGCGAGGGCGCAGCACAGCCCGTGCGGTAGGTTGTAGAGTCCGCCAATCGCGTGCGCCAGCGCGTGCGCCAGCCCGACCATGCTGTTGTTGAACGCTGCGCCTGCGAGAGTGGCAGCGAACGCCAGCGCGCCGCGCGCTTCCAGGTCGTCTGCGCCGTTTTGCACCGCGCGCGGCAGGTAGCGCGTAATCAGGCGCACCGCCTCGAACGCCAACAAATCGGAGAACGGGTTCGCCTGCAGGTCGACAATCGCTTCGATGGCGTGGGTCAGCGCGTCTAAGCCCGTTTGGGCGGTGGCGGCGGGGGGTAGGTTGCGCGTCATCAGCGGGTCGACAATCGCCAAGTGCGGCGCGAGGTGGCGGCTCAGCACAGGCATCTTCTGCCGCTTGTCTGTGTCGGTGAACATCGCGATGAAGGTCACCTCGCTGCCGGTGCCCGCGGTGGTCGGTATCGCCACGAGCGGTCGGCACGGGGCGGGGATGGTGTCTGTGCCCTCGTAGTCGCGCACGCGCCCGCCATGGGAGCGGATAGCGTTGATGAGTTTCGCGCTATCCATCACGCTGCCGCCCCCCACAGCTATCACGACATCTTTATCCTGCGCGTGGTCCACCGCCGCCTCGATGCTCTCAATCGTGGGGTTGGGCACGACGCCTGTGTATAGGGAGTAGCGCACGCCCTGCGCCTGCAGTTGCGCCTCCACAGGCTGAGTCAGACCTGCACGATGGACGCCCTCGTCCGAAACAATCAACGCGCTCGCCCAACCGTTCAAACTGCACTCAAAGCCCAAGTTCTCCACTGCGCCTTGCCCAAAAAGCAGGCGCGTCGGCGTCTCGAAGCCAAATATCGTGCTTAGCATGGCAACAGAGAGGGTTCGGCGATGCGGCAAGGATTCCTGCTACACCGCAGGCGTCACTGCGATTGAATATCCACCAGAAACAGCTCGCGTTGCTCGTTGGTGATGACCAGTTGGCGATTATCGACCCACTCGATGGCTTCACACTGCTTGCCGTTGCGGATGGGGATTCGGCGCGCTTTGCCGTTAGAGAGGAACTTGTCGCCGCGCGCGGGACGCTCGAACAGCCAGATGGACTGCTGTGGGGCTTGACACAGCACTGCCAGCGTGCGTCCGTCGGGCGACATCGCCGCCGCCGTGACCCAGCCGCCCAAGTCGCTGTGCGAGTCCACCAAAGTCAGCATGTTCACGCGGTCGGTGTGCTGCGTGTCCAGCCGATAGAGTTTTGCGCCTGTTTCTGGCGTTGCGAGTTGGCGTGGGGCGCGGTGCTTGGTCAGCACATAGAGTTTGCCCTCGAACACAAACAACGCCTCGCAATCGAAGTGCCATACATCGCCTGGGAACGCTTTTTGGTCGGGGTACGCCACAGGGATACGCTTGAGCGCGTGCGCCTGCAGAGTCGCCTCCGGGTTCGGCTCTTTCACCACATAGATTGCCAAGTCGCGCCGCGCGTTGCCGTTGTTGCCCATGTCGGCGATGTAGAGCGTGTCGCCATCGATGGCGATATCTTCCCAGTCGATGTTTGCGGCGCCCTCGATGAGAACGCCCTCGTAGACGATATTGGGGTCTTCGGCGCGGTTGGACGAGTCGCGCCGCGAGACAAACGGCGGGATAACCACGCTGCCGTCCAGTCGGATGGCGAAGATGCGCGGGCGGTCGCCGCTGTCGTTATGGACCCAGTAGACGCCTTCGTAAGTACGACTGCGCGCGATACCGCTCATTTCATCGATGGGTTTATGTTGTACGATGGCGTGCGGCTTCAGGTCTAAAGCGTCTTGTGGAACGGCGGAATGCGTGGGCGTGAAGTAGAGGGCAAGCCCCAAGCCCATCAAACCGCTCGCAAACCAAGCATAGACTCGTCGCATCGGCGCAAAGTGTACCTGCTTCGGGTTAAGGGGAGGTTAAGTGGCAGCCATCACTTCCCACAGCCTGCGCTGGGCGGAAGGTTATTGAATAGTCGGTCATAGGCGGCGAGCAGCACCTGCTCACTACGCTCCCAGCTGAGGCAGTCCAGAAACCGCCGCCGCCCGTACTGGCTCATCATCCGACGACGCTCCTCGTCACGCAGCAGTTCCAGAATCGTGTCGCCGAACGATTCGGGGCTATCGTCTGGCGGCGAGATGAGCGCTTCCTGAGCCGACCACTTATTCTCGATACTCTGCGTGGCGACAATTGGCAGCCCCACCGCCATAAACTCGATAATCTTATTCATCGTGGAGCGCGCGGTGTAGGAGTTGTCTGGGTCGCTGGCGACGCCGACATCCGCCGTGCTGAGATAGCGCAGCAGCAATTCGCGCTCGCGCACAAAGCCCGTGAAAGTAATGTAGTCTTCCAGACGCAGTTCGCGCGTGAGCTGTTTCACCTCTTCCAAGCAGTCGCCCGAGCCGATGGCGAGGAAATGCACATCGGTATAACCGCGCGTATGCACGATATGATGCGCCGCTTTGACGAAAATGTCTGTGCCGTCTTGCGGTCCCATAATGCCTAAGTAGCAGACAAGGTGCTTTTTACCTTTCTTGATGGTAGGGTCAGGCTCCACCGGCGCGAACTCGGACGCGCGTGGTCCGCTGCGCACAATCACAATCTTCTCAGGGTCAGCTTTACCGCGCTCTAAAGCGTTCTGGCGATACGACTCATTCATCTCAATAATCATATCCGCCAGATGATACGACCAGCGTTCAAACAGCACCTGCAGGTGGTAGAACAGCCCGCGCTTTTTGAAGCGCACTTCGTAAAGCTCGGGACATAGGTCGCGATGCTCGTACACGAACTTCTTGCCGCGCGCCTTGTAATACAGCCCGATAGACCAGAAGATGTCCAGGGGGTTGCCCACATGGAACACATCGAAGCCCTGTTCGCGTTCCACGCGCTTGCTAAGTCGGAAGGTGTTCCACAGGCAGTAGAGCGCCTCTTTGACGAAGTTGCCGACGCTGTGGGTGGGGGGCAGCATCGGGTAGCGGTAGAGGTGGACGCCTTCCAGACAGCAGTATTCGGGGTCTTCGGGCGGGCGTGGCGAGATGACCGACACATG
>CALGZO010000259.1 GCA_937934465.1 uncultured Fimbriimonadales bacterium
CCGCAAACAAACGGACAGGTGGAGAGGTTCAACCGCACCCTGGCGGCCATGCTGCGATGCTACGTTGAGGACAACCCCGGAATTTGGTGCCTGTATGCACCGGCGCTGTGTTATGCGTACAACATGTCCATGCACAGCACCACCGGCACCACCCCATTCGACTTAGTCCTCAGCAGACCACCGCCGGAATTCACTCGTGACAACCGACTGCAGTCGAGGGCGCGCACCGCGCGCGCTCAGAAAAGCGACTACGTCCGACGCCTGCACATTGCCCTCCAGAAAGCCTCACGATCTCTAGAGCGCGCACAAGTGCGCTACAAAAGAGACTTCGGTCGGAGCATACTTGCAACGCGACGGATCGAGACAGGCGACCACATCTTCCTGGACACTCACGAAGGCGCTGCCAAGCGCCCCAAGCTCACGCATAACATATCTGGGCTCTACCGTGTCCTCGGACACGATAGCAAAACCATCGTGATCCAGCGAGGAGAAGTCGTTGAACGCGTGTCACGGGACAGAGTCACCTTGGCACCAAAACAAGCAGCTACCAGGGCCGCGCGAACTGAAGACGCGCAGCCCAAACATCTTCAAGCAAAGCGCACCAGTGGGCGCTCATATACCTTCAGCAAGATACTCGGTCACCGCGAACTGCAAAGCGGCGACCTTGAGTTCAAAATTTCGTGGGACGGCAACTACCGGCCGACATGGGAACCCCGCGACTGTGTCCCAGAGGAAGCGATTTCGCGCTACTTTGCGCGGTACCGGCGCGAACTTAACACGCGCCAGTAATACCCGCGCAGCGGTTACGACATCAATGGCGCGAACACAACACGCGCCACCGATCGCCGCAACCCGAAGCAACGCGAAGCCAACACGCGCCTCCCGCGCGCCAGCCATCTACCTTCACTGGGATTAACACATAACGCGCGACCCCATACCACTATCACTCCCCGTGAAGTAAGTCCGATAGACTCCACCTGCGCGCGACAACGCGCGCCACGATTCAAGGCCATCACTGTCGAGGCGCGCACAACGCGCGCCCCGATACCCGGTATCAACCTCTGCCCCGACGACCGAAGAGCGCTAACTAGCAGCGCTTGAGTCATGCGACAGTACCCTACCGGGCGCGCGCACCACGCGCGCCAAAGGGGCTGTCAACCTTAGTTGGGGGCTACTAAGTCGGGACGACCGTACAGTGCAACTATTCAACCCCCCCTAAGACAAGCCCTACTACCCGACTAACATGCCACCCCGCTCTGGTACGGAGCACAGACATCGCGCTAACCAGGCGCGCACAGAG
Organism: uncultured Fimbriimonadales bacterium; assembly: GCA_937934465.1. GTDB lineage: Bacteria > Armatimonadota > Fimbriimonadia > Fimbriimonadales > GBS-DC > GBS-DC. The sequence continues at coordinate 1,301 of CALGZO010000259.1, forward strand.
CGCGCCCACATGCGCCGATGATCAAAAACGGCCTAGGAGTTCAGCGCGGCTACCCGCGCTCTCATCGAATCAACTTCGGCGCGCTACTACAGCGCGCCTTACCACCTTGGCGAGTCAACCAGGACGACAGTCAACTTGGGCTTGGGGAATTAACGACCCCAGCGGCCAAGTACAGTACCAGATCGGCTCGTCACCGTGAAGATACTCGGAGTCAGCCGCGTACTTCCAACTCATCGTCCAATAGCGCGCACCGTGCGCGCTGAGACCCAGTTGAAAGCGAACAAAGGTAAGGCGTGCCACGCGCGCGCCCATCCTCCCTTCGCTCAAAGCGCACGACTCTAGTACCCTACGATGGCGATCCCGACCCCAAATACTTTGCAGGCCGCCAAGCACCACAAGTCCCCACTAAGCGCGCACAATCGCGCGCCTACCCAAACGATCCCAAGCCAACAGCTCAAGCATTTGAGCGCGGACCTACCGCACTCACAAGCAGGACCATGCGCGAACGTGTCGCGCAAGCCAGCACTCTCCAGGACAGCCGAGGGCGGCTGTCAACTTGAGTTGGGGGCTGATAGGTACAGTGCTGGGGGGCACAACCAGCGGTAACGGCTAACAAGCGCGCCTAAAAGCGCGCTCCACCCACGAATCAACTTCAGCGATAGCGCACGAGCACAGTGCGCTCACAAACTACTTGAGAACAAGGACAGCGCGGCAATTCGCGCTCAGAACGGTAGGACCCACCCAACCAAGCTCTTACTCAATTCTTAGCGAGTACAGTAGCACGGGTAGGCCTAAAAATAACTTGAGCTAACACTACACGGAACCTATCTTGGCTAATCACTAAGGTGTCAATTCGGAAAGGAATTTCCATCCAAGCTCGCGCAGCAATTCTGCGCAAGCTAATTTGAGCTCGCGCGGCAAAGCCGCGCAAGCCAAAACTTGGCGAACAACTACTCGCGCAATCGAACTGCGCGAGAAGGCTCTAATTATACAGAGCCACTCAAATCTAGGGAACAAACTAGGGTGTTGGTTTACTCAGAACTACAAATCTTAAGCAGCAAAACCAGCACCCCCGTCACCGCCGGCGCCATCCCGGCGCCAAGGCGCAGGACCACTGCAGCCATCCCAATCCCGGTCATCTCGGATACTTCGGGCGCGGTAAGACGCGCCCTCATACGGCTTTTCGTCAGACTCCTCGCGACCGTCACGATAACGGTCGCCGTATCGACTTTCCCGGCGCTCAGCGGGACCGCGGGCAGGACTGTAGACATCACGCCCGCGCGAACGGTCGTAATCATCATCGCGCGGAGGAGCGTAGTCTTCACGACGGCGCTTTCCCAATTGCCCCCTTCCACTGTACTCGCAGAGATGCTCAGTCAACTGCGCAACTCGGCCAACCATTGCGTCCAACTCCCGACGCAACCTCCGTCTCCCGGCCTCAGCTTGAGCCAGCTCATCGCGAGCACGACGAAGCTCGGCCGCAGTACCACCCCGGCTTCCGCGCTGATTTGCCTTCACAGAGCACGGGTCAGCAGCGCGGACCCAGCCGGAAACACAGTCCAGCACCCCGCGCAGCCTAGCCGTGCGCTGGTCACCAAACCGGTCAAAGACGGGGCGCAAGTAAGGATATGCGCCCCGGAACTCCGCCAAGTCCACATGGGTGGTGATCAGGTCAGAAAGCGGGGGCGCCGACCGACGGGGCGCCCCAGAACGACGGCTTTCCAGAGGGCACAGCAGGTGCAGGAACTTGAGTTGGGGGCGGAACACCGACGGTAGCAGGAGGCCGAACAGGGGGCTGAGGAACGGTATAAGAGGGACTTCGAGGGGGAGCGACCGACCGTAAGGTGAGAGCGGGTAGAGGACGGCGAAGAACAACCGGAGTACGACTTCTACTGTCAACTTCTATGGCGCGAATAGGCGCGCTGGGATCGGAAAACGGAGGGCGACGCGGGATTTGGGCGCTACGCACGGGAGATGCAGCAGCTGTTGCCGGGACCGCAGTGTCGAGCACCGCATCCGGGACGTAGTACAAGAGGCTGCGAACGTGGAGCGGGCGCTCGGTAACATGAAGCGCCGGGTCAACCGTCCGCGCCCTCATGAGCCGTTCACCGGTGGCGCGAACGCCGAGAGTCCCACGATGCGTGGGCCGGGTCGACCGACCGCGCCCTCTTCAACCGCTCACCGGTGGCGCGGACGCTAAGGCTTCCCCGGTGCGTGGGGACCTCGTAGCCACGGTTGTACCCAAGGAGCAAGTTAATCAGCTCCACGGGCAGAATCTGCGTGCGCTGGTTTGCATCTCGCTCCGCGGCTACCCCCAGGGTGATGCACATCACGAGCTCTGCCCGCA
>CALGZO010000260.1 GCA_937934465.1 uncultured Fimbriimonadales bacterium
TCTAAACTGTGTGCCACTGATATAATACTTATAGGATGACGCCAACTGCGTCAGGAATTCACTATGGGGTCTACTCTTATCCTGAAGCGGGGCGGATTTTGGGTGTATCCCCGCGGCGGGTAGCGCGCTGGGCAGATGGGTACTTCTTTTCCCGCAAAGAGCGCGTCGGGCGATCAGAGCCAGTACTCCAAGCGCAGGCGCATCAACGCGGCGTTTTGAACTTTCACGAACTAATCGAGTTGATGTTCGTGCGTGAATTCGTCGCGTTGGGCGTACCGCTGCCCCGTATTCGCGCAACCGCCCAAGCGTTAGCGAAGGAGGTGGGCGATTACCCATTCACGCACCGCCAGGTGCTGGTGGGGGGGGCGCGTGTCTAAGCGCAATGCGTCGGTGCAGACGCCGACTCGACGCGCGCGTCAGGTAGAATCTGCATGGCTCGACGCCGAGTCTAATAGTTAGGAGGGAGTATGATGAAACAGGTACAAGCGATGAACCTGGTGCGCGGACGGTGGCAGGAGTCCGCCTCGACCAAGCGATTTGAGAGTCTCAACCCCGCCGACACGCGCGAAGTGATTGGCACAGCCCCGTGTTCCAACGCCAGCGATGTAGACGCCGCTGTGCGCGCCGCCCGCGAAGCCTATCCCACTTGGCGCAGCATGTCGCGCGTCAAACGCGGCGAACTAATCGATAACTTGGCGCAGCTAATCAAGCGCGACCTGAACGCGCTCTCGGAACTGGTCACGCGCGAATGCGGCAAGCCCATCAACGAAGGGCGCGCCGATGTGGTGGAAGCGTTGCACATGACGCAGTATGTCGCAGGCATGGCGCGGATGCCCCACGGCGAGATTATCGACAGCGAGATTGCCGAGAAGGACGCCTACATCCTGCGCAAGCCGAAAGGCGTCGTGGCGTGCATCACCCCGTGGAACTTCCCCATCGCCATCCCGCTGTGGACCGTGCTGCCCAGCTTGCTGGAGGGCAACACCGTCGTGTTCAAACCCTCGGAAGACACCCCCATCTGCGGACACGCACTCGCGGAGCTGTTCGTGGAAGCAGGCTTCCCACCAGGCGTGTTTAATGTAATCCACGGTCCTGGCGAGGACGCAGGCGACCCGTTGGTGCACCATCCAGAGGTGGATGTGGTGGTCTTCACAGGCTCCTACGCCGTCGGACGCTATATCATCGAGGAATGCGCCAAGCAACACAAGTTCGCCGCCGTGGAGATGGGCGGCAAGAACGCCGTGATTGTGCTCGACGACGCGAACCTCGATATCGCGCTGAACGCCGCCATCCTCTCCGCGTTCAAGACCAGCGGACAGCGATGCGTCTCCTCGAACCGCATTATCATCCACGAAGCGATTGAACCGCAGTTCACCGAGCGGTTCGTGGAGCTGGCGAAACAGATTAAAATCGGCAACGGCTTGCACGAGGATACTTTCATGGGACCGCTCATCAACGAGCAGGGCGTGGAGAAGTACCTCTATCATAATCAGAAGGCGATTGAGGAAGGCGCGGAGGTGCTGCTGTCAGGCGGTCGGCTCGACGAGGGCGAGTATCAGCATGGGCACTTCGTGACGCCGTTTGTGTACCGCATGCGCCACCGCTCTGACAGCTTCGCGCTCAAAGAGGAGGCGTTCAGCCCCCATGTGGCGATTATCCCCGTGAGCGACATCGACGAGGCAATCCATGTCTACAACGACACCAAGTACGGCTTGGCGATGGCGGTAATCACGGAGGACTATCGCAAGTGGCGCTATGTGCGCGACAATTGCGAGTTCGGCGTGGGGTATGTGAACCTGCCGAGCATTGGCGCGGAGGTGCATCTGCCGTTCGGCGGCGTCAAGGGCAGCGGCAACGGACACCCCAGCGCGTCCGCCCTGTTCGACGCCGTGACCCACAAGGTCGCCTTCACGGTGAACCACGCGACCGAAATCAAGATGGCGCAGGGCTTGAGCGCGAAAGTGCGCTGAGACATCGGCTGAGCGCAGGGGCGCTACACCGACCACTCCACCAGTTCGCCCAGCACGCCGTCGGCGGCGAGGTCGGTGATGCGCACCTGCACCAGCCGCCCTATCAGACTGGGCGAGGCGGCGAACTCGACCTGCAAGTAGTGGTCGCTGGTGCCCGTCATCAGCCCAGAGAGCTTGGAACGGGTCTCCACCAGCACGCGCTCGGTGCGCCCGATAAAGCGCGTGGCGTAGCGTCGCGCCGCCGCTTTGCAGACCTGCTGCAGGCGTTGCATCCGCTCGGCTTTCACGGCGTCGGGCACTTGGTCGGGCATCGACTCGGCAGGGGTGTCGGGGCGCGGCGAGTAGCGGAACAGGTGCGCCCGACAGAACTCCGCCTGCTCCACCACCGCGCAGGTGTTCTCAAACGCCGCCTCGTCTTCGCTGGGGAAGCCCACCATAATATCGGTGCTGACGCCACAATCGGGGATGCGCGCGCGCAGCCGACGAATCAAGTCTAAGTAGAACGCTTGGTCGTAGGGGCGGTTCATCGCGCGCAGGACGCCTGTATCGCCGCTTTGGAGCGGGATGTGGAGCTGCGGGCACATCTTGGGGTTCTGCGCAATCAGGTCTATCAGCGCGTCGGTAACCAGCGTCGGCTCGATGGAGCTGATGCGAATGCGTTCCAGCCCGTCGATGGCGCTGAGCATAGCGCACAGCTCCACCAAATCGGGTCCGCCGCTGCCCGTTTGGGGTCCGTAGTCGCCAATCAGCACGCCCGTCAGCACGATTTCGCGGTAGCCGTCCTGCACCAGCGCGCGCGCCTCCGCCAGCGCCTCTTGGTAGGGCGTGCTGCGCATCACAGGGCGCGTGTAGGGGATGGAGCAGAAGCTGCAATAGACATTACAGCCGTCTTGGATTTTCAGCACGGCGCGGGTGCGTCGGCGGAGCGGCGTCTCGCTTGGGCGCGCCGCCTGCGCCAGCTGCGCCTTGAAGTGCGGAAAATGCTCCAGCAGGTACTCCACCGTGCGCAGTTTGTCGGGGTTGGGCACTGTCAGGTGCGCTTCCGCGAGCGTCTCGCCCCGACGGAGAGTAAACTGCGCGTAGCAGCCCGTCATCACGACCACCGCGTTGGGGTTCTGACGCGCCGCGCGACGCACCGTCTGGCGCGACTTCGACTCCGCCGACTGAGTCACCGAACAGGTGTTAATCACATACACATCCGCAGGCGACTCGAACGGCACTATCTCGAAGCCCTGCGCCTCGAAACTCTCTAAGATTTTCTGCGTCTCATACTGATTGACCTTACAACCCAAAGTTGTGAACGCAGCGGTAGGCATAGCGGGCAAATTGTACCTGAAGCGGTCTCAACACGGTATACTATGCGGCGATGCTCGACCAGCGCGACCTTCAGAAGTGTATCCACTGTGGCTTGTGTTTGCAGGCGTGTCCGACCTATGTGGCGACGGGTCAGGAAGCGGAGTCGCCGCGCGGCAGGATTTACTTGATGCGTCAGGCGCATGAGGGGCGTATCGGTTGGGCGCAGGCGGCGCGACATATCGATACCTGCATGGGCTGTTTGGGCTGTCAGACGGCGTGTCCATCGGGCGTGCCCTATGCGCGATTGATTGAGGCGGCGCGCGCGAGGGTGAACCAGCAAGCCCGCACGCCGTTCCAACGCTGGGTTCGAGGTCAGGCGATAGGCAGTTTCACGAACCCGACGCGCTTACGCTGGATGCTCCACATGGCGCGCGCAATGGGGCTGCGCCGTGCGCCGCGCTGGATGGCGAACCTGTTGGGCGCGCGCGAGTCGGCAGTGCGCCTGCCCGATGCGCCCCGACGCCCGTGGCGACCGACGCGGGCGGTCTACCCAGCGCAGGGCGAGCGGCGCGCGCGCGTGGGGCTGCTGCTCGGCTGCGCGATGCAGACGCTGTTCGGGCGGGTACACCGCGCCACAATCGGCATGCTGACCCTCGCAGGCTACGAGGTGCATATCCCCACGAATCAGGGCTGCTGCGGCGCGCTCTGGGTGCATAACGGCTACCCGCGACAGGCGCAACGGAACGCGCGTCGGCTGTTCCGCGCGTTCCGCGCCGTGGACTACATCGCCGTGAACGCCGCCGGCTGCGGCTCCACTATGAAAGAGTACGGACACCTGTTCGCAGACGCGCCCGACCGCGCGGAGGCGCAGGCGTTCAGCGCGCGCGTGCGCGATGTGCACGAGCTGTTAGCCGACGCCGTGCTGCCGCCGCCCCCACGCGACGACTCGCTGTGCATCACCTACCACGACGCCTGCCACTTGGCGCACGCGCAAGGCATCCGAAATCAGCCGCGCACACTGCTCCAGCAACTCCCCAACCTCAAACTAATCGAGATGGAGGGCGCGGATATGTGCTGCGGCTCGGCAGGCATCTACAACCTGATGCAGCCCGAACGGGCGCGCGACGCGCTGCGCCGCAAAATCGCCCACATCAAGGCGACGGGCGCCACAATTGTCGCCAGCGCGAACCCCGGCTGCACCCTCTGGCTCAAACAAGGTTTGGAAGAGGCAGGATTGCCCATCGAAGTGCTCCACCCGATGGAGATTCTGGCAAAAGCCTACGACGCTATGCCATAATAGTTAGCATGCGGTTTCGGAAGGATGCAACCCCGCGTTGGCTGCAACGCTGGTGCCCCGACGAGCATGTTCAAAGCGTCACGGAACTCACGCCTGAACATCTGCACGCGCACGGGGTACGCGCACTCTTGATGGATTTAGATAACACCATCACCCCGTGGCGCAGCCGCCAAGTGCCCCCCGAAGTGGAAGCGTGGATACGCCAGATGCAAGACGCGGGGTTCCAGCTCTGTTTCGTGTCGAACACGCGCAATATGGATCGGCTCCGCTGGCTGAGCGAGCGTCTGGGCGTGCCCTATGCGCGCGGACCGATGAAGCCGCGTCGCGCTATGCTACGCCGCGCGCTGGAAATGCTCGGTGTGGAGCCTCAACACGCCGCGATTGTGGGCGACCAGCTCTTCACCGACATCTGGGGGGGCAATCGGTTGGGAATCTACACCATCTGGGTGCATCCGATGCACTCGCGCGAGTTCATCGGCACAAAGTGCAGCCGACTGGTGGAGCAGTGGCTGCTGAAACGCTTGGAGCCATACCGTGTGGACGATTGACGCCGAGACGATTGTGACGGGCGTGCTGGGCTACCCTGTGCGCCATTCGCTCTCGCCCGCGATGCACAACGCGGCGTTCCGCGCCCTCGACTTGAACTGGGTCTACTTGGCGTTCGAGACGCCCCCCAGCGCGCTACCCGACGCGATTGCAGGCGTGCGCGGACTACGCCTGCGCGGGTTGAACCTCACCATCCCGCACAAGCAAGCCGTGATGCCCCTGCTTGACGGGCTGACCGACGCCGCGCAACAAGTCGGCGCGGTCAACACACTGTTTTGGGACGGCGAGCAGCTGGTGGGCGACAACACCGACGCGACGGGGTTCCTGCACGCCCTGCACGAGCGAGGGGTAGAGCCGACAGGGCAGACCGTGCTGATTTTAGGCGCAGGGGGCGCGGCGCGCGCCGTCGCCTACGCGCTCCAGCAACAGCGCTGCCAACTCATCATCGCCAACCGCACGCCCGAACGCGCTCAGCAGCTCGCCCAAGCGTTCACTGCGACGCCCATCGCCATGACGCCCGACGCGCTGAAGCCCCTACTGAACCAACTGGACGGCGTGGTGAACTGCACCGCGCTGGGCATGACGCCCGATGCCGACTCCTGCCCACCGATTGAGTGGGAGCGGCTGCCCGATAGGGCGTGGGCGTGCGATTTGGTCTATCGTCCGTTGCAGACGCGCTTTCTGCAAGGCGCGTCGGCGCGTGGGCTGACCACCATCGATGGGCTGGGGATGCTGGTGTATCAGGGCGCGCAGGCGTTCGAGCGTTGGACAGGGCTGCCCGCGCCGATTGACGCGATGCGCGCGGCAGCGGAGCAGGCGTTAGGCGTGTCGCAGCGCCTTCCAGAAGGTCTGTAGGTATCGCCTCGCCTGCCGACTGCGCCCCAGCGTGAGCGTCACGCCTGCGACGCCGATAAGCACGCGCAGCAGCGCGCCCATCGCGTTGAGCAACCTGCAGAGCCGCGCTTGCCACGCCCCGTGAAACTTGCGGAAGTAGCGCGCCTTGCCGCGATTGTAGTAAATCACCATCTCGGCGCGCTGGGACTCGCCGCTCGCCCCCAAGTGATGCACAAACACGGCGTCATGCACATAGTAGATTTTGCCGCCCGCCCGACGCACGCGATAGCACAGGTCGGTGTCCTCGCAGTAGAGGAAGTACGCCTCGTCGAAGCGTGGGAACGGTCGGCGGAGCATCATACACGCGCCCATCACCTGCTCGGTCTCGATGGTGCTGCTGAAGTCCCACTCGGTGCGCCAGTAGCCGCCGAACAATCGGGTGCGCGGGAACAGCTTTGCCAGCATGCTCTGCTCACAAAACACCGCCCAGAGGGTGAGTTCGCGCGCACAGGAGGGCTGCACGCGCCCGTCGGGATAGCGCAGCTGCCCGCCGCACACTTGGGCGTCGGGGTGCGCGTCCATAAACTGCGTCAATCGCGCGAGGGCGTCGCCCACCGCGCGGATGTCGGCGTTGAGAATCAGCGCGTACCGCCCCGCCGCGAGGTCCAACCCCTGATTGCACGCCGCGCCGAACCCGCGATTATCGGCGTTGGCAATCAGGCGCGTCTTGGGGAAACACTCAGCGACCATCGCCGCGCTGCCGTCCGACGAGGCGTTGTCGACCACGATAATCTCGCGTGTGGGGCAATCGCCTGCGCTGTGAAGCGATTCGAGGCACTCGCGCAGCAGCTCGCGCGTGTTGTAGCTAACGATAATCACGGAGACATCGGGCGCGTTAGGCATCGAGGAAGGCGAGTCGGAGTTGGTAGGCGTAGCCATGTCGGGTGGGCGCGCGTTCGCAAGCGACCACACGCGCCAGTCGCTCCGCTTCCGCGCCGGCGACGCCCAGTAGCGCGGTGGGCAGCTCCAATCGCACTTGGGCGTTTGGGGGCGCAGGCGCAGGGGCAATCAGGCGCAGTCCGCCCGCGCTCGCGTCGCACGCCCAACCAATCCACTGCTCGCCTCCTACCTCCAAGGCGACTTGCGCCTCATCGGGCAGCGGTATGCGTTCGTGGCGACGGCGTTGCGTGTGTCGCCAACGGCTCGCCAAGCGTGCGTGCAACACAGGCTGCGGACGCGCCGAACGCCCCACAAACTGCACCGACGCCTCGAAGACGCCCGCAGGCGTCGTGAGGCGCAGGTTCGCCAGCGCGCCCGACGCGAACGACACAGGCGCGCCGCGCTGCAACGGTGGAACAATCTGCAGCGTTTCGCCCTCCACTTGATGCAGCAGCGTCGTGTACCGCTCGCCTGCGACGGTCAACTCCAGCCGTTGCCCCGCTTCCAGCGCAGGACAGTGGTGCAGAGGGCACAGGCGCAGCCGCTGTCCCCAGAGGGCGACGCCAATCCCGCCCAACAGTGCAACTCCCAACCCCAATCCTACCGTGCCCCAATCGTTCATGGTTCGCGTTTGGGCAGCGCGTTCTGCGCCTGCTCCAGTTCGCGCATCGCCTCCACACGGAGCAGGCTGGCGCGCTCTTCCTCCTCTGGATTCCGCGACAGCACGAATCGTGCCATATGTTGCGCGGCTTGGGCGAGCATCTGGCAGGCGAATCGGGCGTGGGCGACGGTTCGGCGCGAGCCGTTGTCGGGCTGCACGCGCTCCAGCCACTGCCCGATGCGCAGCGCGGTCAGCACAGCGCGCTCGCTGCGCTGGCGCAACTCGTTGGGGTTCGGGTTCGGGCTGAGCGCGAGGCGTCGCAGGTCTAATAACTCGCTCGCAAAGTCGGCGAGCAGGCGAGTGGCAATCTGGAGCCAGAGGCGCGCGTGCGCGTCCGCGAGCGCGAGGGGCGTCGTCGGCGCGTCCTCCAGAGTGTTCGCTGCGCCGTTGAGCAGATAGCGTCGGAGAGCCGTTTCGGAGTCGTCGTACGCGGCGAGCGGTTGCAGGGCGCGCGCGGCGGCGTCCACATCGCCCCGAGCCAAGCACATATCCACCAGCGCGAGGCGCAAAGGCTTCGAATGGGGCTGCTGCTCTAACGCCGCTTGCAGGCGCATGGCGGCGTCGGCATAGTCGCCCGCTGCTCGCAACAGCTCAATCCACTCCAGCGTCAGCGGCTCGTTATCGGGGAACAGTTGCAGAGCGCGCTGCAGCTCGTCGCGTGCGGCGTCGGGCATGCCTATGCGTCGGTAGAGTCGGATGAGTTGCAGTCGTCGCTCGGCGTTTTCGGGTTCGGCGTTGACCAGCGTGCGCAGGGGCAGTAGCGCCTCGTGCAGTTTGCCCTCTCGGAGCAGCTGCTCGATGCGCTGGGGTTCGTCCGCAGGTGTTGGCTCCTCGCGCGGTCGGGCAGGCGACTGGGCGGGCGTGCGCACCTGTTCCGCCACGCGCGGCAGCGACGCCCACAACTCGCCGTCGAGCCGCATCGCGATTGTGCGCCCCAGCGTCCGCAGCGCGGCGTCGGCGTCGGCGCGCCCTGCGCCCGTCGCCAACTGCTGGAACCCCTCGCTCTCCCACACAGGCGCGCGCTTGCCCAGCTCCCACACGGTAATCGCGTACTCATACTGCGCTTTCTCGGGCGGGCGCGTGCAACGCACGGTCATCACATAGGTCGCGCCCCACGCACGCGCGAGTTGACCGCGCAGCACGGGGCTGGGGTTCGCCAACTGCTCTTCGCGCAGGTCGCGACGCTGGGCGAACTGGCGCGCCGTCGGGTGCGTCGGGCTATACCATTCCACCTGCACCTTGCGCAACTCGTCCAAAAAAGGCGTGAGATGGGGCTTCAGGTCAACATTGGGGTCGTAGGGTTGCTCGTTCTGTTGGATTGGGGGCGCGGGGTCGGCGAATATCAGCAGGATGGGCTGCGCGTCGGCTTGGGCGAGGGCAATCAGCCCGCTCAGTATCGCGCACCCCAGAAGTGTGCGCTTACGCAGCGACGCGCCGAACGCACGGATTACTCGTTGCATAGCAGCAGCCCGTTCTGGCAGGCGGCGATGCCCTGCCGCGCCGCTTCCACCTCGCGCCCTGCCTGGATTTGACGCTCGTACTCGGCAATCGCTTGCTGGAAGTGTGTTCGCGCGTTCGCCTTGTCGCCCAGCCTCAGGTAGCAGGTTGCGATTTGCTGATGCACTTCGGCAGGGTTCGGCGCGCTGGGCAACGCTTGCAGATAGGCTTGGATGGCTTCGCGGTAGTTGCCTGCGCGCTGAAGGTTCTGCGCGGTCGTCAGCGGATTGGCGGACGGGCGTTGGGGGGGCGTCTCGCTGACGCGCTGCACGCGGATTTCGTACACGCCGCGCTGGGTCTCTTCCACTTTCACATCGGGCATCACTTCGCTGTCGCTGGCGGGCTTGGCGTTCGCGCTGGCGGTTCGTTCGGGCTTGCGTTCGGCGTTCTCATCGGGCGCGGGCAGGGTCGGTATCGCGCCGCGCGGCGCAGGCTCGGCAGGCGCGAGCGCCACGCGCGATGGGTCTACCACCAGAGGCGGCACGATGGCTTGCGGCGGTTGGGCAGGCGGTTCGGCGGTCGGCGGCGGCGCGGTAGGGGGCGGGGGCGTCGGGCGCGGCTCAACTGGCTCCGTCGCAGCGACGGCAGGGCGCGCCGACTCAGCTACCGGCGCAGGCGCACTCCAACGCAGCACCAACGCCAACCCGACCAGCAAAATCATGCCTGCGCCCAGAAACGCCAGCACGACAGGCAAAGTCTCCTGCCATAGCGGGCGCGATGGCGCGGGGCGCACCGCCGCACGCGGGCTGCGACGCAACGCCTCCAGCCGCGCACGCTCCGACACGCTCAGCGGATTAACCGCCTGCACGCGCTCGTAAGCCGCTATCGCCTCGCGTATCTGCCCGCGCCGCTCGTGAATCAGACCTTTCAGCGACAGCGCAGGCGCGTAGGTATCGTCCAACGCCAACGCGCCCTCGCACGCCAACAGCGACTCCTCAATACGCCCCTGCTCGTACAGGCTCATCGCCTCGCGCATCAGCCGCTCCACCTGCGCGCGTGTATCCGTCTTACCGTTTACCGACATAGGCTCCCCGCCTCTATTGTACCCCGATTTTTCGAACAACCCCCTCACCCCTGAGGGTGTTCGATAAATAGGGGGCGTCACTGTCTGAGATGCCTCGCTCCGTTCGGCATGATAAGCATCGCTCTACGCCCGTCATCCCGAACCGAAGTCGAGGAACCTCAAGAGAGACTTCGTTAGTACCTGAGGAACTTATTACACCATCGCTTCACAGCGCATTCTCGGAGCGAGCGAGGCGTCGCCTGAGAACGCGCATATCTCCACTCAGAACAGACCAGCTTATGGTAAACTTAACGGGAGACTCAGGCGCGTAAATTGCGTAGAGAATCTGGGAAACGGAGGCAACGGATGGAACTGCTTACAGGATTGATTTGCTTCGGCGTGTTGATGCTGGGCGCAGCGATTCTCTACGCTGTGCTGTATAACTCGCTGATCGGTAAAAAGAACCAGGTCGAGTACGCCTACAGCGGCGTCGATGTGCAGCTCAAAAAGCGGCACGACCTCATCCCGAACCTTGTGGCGTCGGTGAAGCAGTATATGGAACATGAGCGCGGGCTGCTGGAGCGCATCACGGAGCTGCGCAGCCGCGCGATGAACCCGAACCTACCTGAGGGCGAGCGCATGCAGCTCGAGGCTGCGCTTTCAGGCGCGCTGCGCAACCTGATGGTCGCCGTCGAGAACTATCCGCAACTGCAGGCGAACGAGAAGTTCACGCACCTGCAAGCCTCGCTGAACGAGGTGGAAGAACAAATCGCCGCCGCGCGACGCACCTACAACGCCGCCGTGACCGACTACAACAACGCCATCGAGATGTTCCCGACCAACCTCATCGCCTCAACGATGGGGCTGAAACGGCGCGCGGTGTTCGAAGCCGAAGAGACAGAACG
>CALGZO010000261.1 GCA_937934465.1 uncultured Fimbriimonadales bacterium
GCACCAGCGAGCAAGTGGAATGGTTCTCTAATCAGGTGCTGTGGGGAATTGGCGGAGAGAAGTCGGATGTGATTATCCTCACGCGTGACTTGGAAACAGGGTTCAGGCGTCGAGCAATCATTATCGAACTGAAGAAAGATAGGGTGAACAACCAAGCACTCGCTCAAGTAAATACCTATGCCTACTGGGTGGCGCAGTTGGTAACGGCTCATGTGAAAACCAGTTCTCCCTTTGTAATCACCCCGATCGCGATTGGACATGCCGCTTCCCGTACATCGAATCAAGAATTGTTCGAACCATCCTCCTTCGATATCCCCTACTCGCAGCCGCTGAGAATAGAAGTTGAGGCGCCACGAGTTTATGGATACATCGTTGATGAACATTCCAACACGATTCAGTTGGGCAGGTTAGTGTAGGCAAGAGCATACCGCTGACAAGGTGCGCCGCCCTGCCCGAACTGTGGGATGATTATGGTGCGCACGGGCGCGTGCTACAGCTGCTATAACTGCGGCGTCTCGTTCGGGTGCGGATAGGAACTTTACTTGGGGAGCCGATTGCGCGGTTAGAGGTGTGGTTGTCCAGTAAATTTGGGGTATCATAAATCGGACGGCGCGCTGCTGCGCCGCGTCTGTGTGAATGGAGGTGAACCATGCGTAAAGTCACGAGATACTGCTTGGTGTTAGTGGCTACAGTGGGGATGGCTGTTGGCACTTCACAAGCGCAATCGTCCGCGCTTGAGGTGGAGTGGCGTCAATTCCCCAATTATGGCAATAGCCCAACTTTTTCCCCTGACGGCACGATGTTTGCGACGGCGTGGAATGGGATGGTCTATGTCTACGCGCTGCCTCACTGGGTTCCCCAGTATTCGTTCCGCGTACCGAGCGTGCGTGTTTGTCGTTTCTCGCCCGACGGTCGTTTCTTAGCGACGCTGGGCACCGACGGCATTGCGCGACTGTGGGATGTGTCCAACTGGACGCTTCAGCAAACCTTCTCTGTGGCGCCCGAGCCAGGAATTAGACTTCAGTTTGATCGGCTCGGTCGGCGTCTGGCGGTCATGGGCTACGGTGTGCGCGTGTGGGATGTCGATACTCGAACGCTGCTCTATGAAAACACGGCGATATCGGGCTTTCAGTTTGACTTGTCTCCGAACGGGCGTTACATCGCGACGGAAGCGAATGTACCCGAACCTGCAGTAGCAGTTTTCGATATCGAGGCGGACACGATTGTTGCCCGTTTCACGCAATCCGAGGGGCTGCAGCTGCAGGCAATTGCCTTTTCACCTGATGGAAACACCTTGGCGTTTACCAACCGCAATCAGACTTTTTTGGTAGACACGGGTACTTGGCGCATTCGGGCGCAGTTCATCGATTGGACTCAGGTCAGTGGTTATTGGGCTTTGGCGTTCTCGCCGGATAACCAGACACTGTACGCGGTTGGCGGTTATGGCTCCGAGAACAACCAGACGGTCTACCCTCTGAGGATACGGCGCGCCAGCAACGGGGCGTTGATTCGCAGCGCCTACCTCAGTCCGCGCGTGCGCGATAGCTTGGCGGTTAGCCCTGATGGGGAGTGGGTTGCGTTAGGGAGCGTTGTATTGGAGGCGTATCATACGCCGACCCACACACTGCACACCTTTAGTGAGTTTATGGATCCCGCTTACGATATCGCGATTGCACCATCGGGCTTATGGTACGCGACAGCCGACTCGTTGCGTTGGGCGTCTCGGCGCGACATACGCACTGGCATACGCGCCTACCGTACGCCCGAAGGCGGGCATATCCAGACCGCGCTCGCCGTTGCTATCTCGCCCGACGAGACGCGCCTTGCAACTGGCGGGCAGGACTCGCGCATCTGCCTATGGGATGCGGCGACGGGTGCGCTGGAGCGCATTATCACGGGGAGCCTCGGACCTGTGTTGTGTGTGGCGTTTCTGGGGGATGGCTCCACCCTGCTTTCTGTGGGGGCTGATGGGTTCATTCGCCTCTGGTCGGCAGAGACAGGCGTCCAACTTCGCTCGGTGGCGTTAGGGATGCAGATTCACGCGGCGCGCCTTTCGGCAAACAAGGAGTGGCTGGTCATCGGCGGTCAAGATCGGCGCGTGCGCCTGTTCCGCGTGAGCGACCTGACACAAGTTGCCCAGCTCGCTCAGCTGCCTGAGATTCCTAACAGTGTCGCCATCTCGCCGCGCGGCGAGCGAGTCGCCATAGGGCTAACGAACGGCGCCCTGCTGTTGGTGGACGCGCCCAGCATGACGGTGCGCAGCGAGAGACGCTACAACGCTTCGCCGCTGCGCCTCGCGTTCGCGCCTGACGGGCGCCATCTGGTCCTCGGCGGCAGCCGCCTCGACCGACTGGTGTTCTTAGACACTCACACGAACACCGTCGTTTTTGAAACCGAATATGAGATTGCCAGTGGCGTCTCGGTACTGACTTTCACGCCCACAGGTCGCTCGCTAATCTTCGCACGCAGCGACACAGCCCATCTGCGCGTGCGCAACCCCGTATACCGTTCGGGCGATGTGAACCAGGATGGCTGTGTGGACGACGCCGACTTGCTGGAGCTGTTGCTGGCGTTTGGCAATACAGGCGTGGAGTTAGCCGCCGATATAAACGACGACGGCATAGTGGACGACGCTGACTTGCTGACCGTGCTGTTCCACTTCGGCAGCGGCTGCTAAAGCAGGTGCGACGACAGAAATGTCGTCGCACCTGCATCACTTAAATGCGCACACGACGCCGCAACGCCAGCCCGACTACACCTACTCCTAACGCAAGCAGCGAAGCAGGTTCTGGAATCGTGTCCAGCAAGAACCCCTCCTGAATGCGTGTTTCAGGATTAATCCCAATCCCGACGATGTAGCGTCCGTCGGGAGAGATGCCTGTGGCGCGAATGAGGCGACCTTCAGGGGCTAATAGGTAGGCGTAAGCCTCTTGTAGGTCTATCATTCCGTGCGTTTCCGTCCACAGAAACGCGCGCTCTTGCAGGCTGGGCTGATGCAGGGAGCCGCCCACCACACGACGTCCGTTCGCGCTGATGGCTATGGCTGTGCTTGCGCCCCCTAAAGTGCCCAGGTCTTCAATCACACCGTCTACCCAGCGCACGGCGCGGAAGGACCCGCTGGGAAGATTTGCAATGCCCACAATAATTCGCCCATCGCCGGACACGTCTAAAGCTCTTCCTGTCGCGTTCGAGCCGCTATGCAAGAGTGGCAGCAGTTGCACTTCTCCGTCTTGCCAGCGGAAAGGATGCGAAGACATATTCGAGGCGGCAGCGAACCCCACGACCACCGAGCCGTTGGCAGAGACCGCCGTGGCGTTGCCGAACCACGCAGTGGGAAAGCCTTCCAGGCGCTGTGCGCCCGTCGCAGCCGTCCAACGGAACGGCGCGCTATTGGCGAGGCCCACGATCACGGAGCCGTCCGCCGATACCCCGTTGGCTCGCGCAGGCGAATCCGCGCCTAAATCGACCGCGCTGGCGTCGTCCACCCACTGTACCGCACGGCTGCCCGCTTCCGTGTACCTGGAAGTGCCTACAATCACGCGCCCATTCGCCGAAATCGCGAACGCCTCGCTGGAGTTGCCGCCTGCAAGCGTCCCCAAATCCTGGATGCCGCCGTCGCGCGTCCAGCGAAAAGCGCGACGCTGACCGCCCGCAGTAAATGTCCAGCCGATTACTGTCCCGTCCGCCGAGACACCTAACGCCTCGCTCGAATTCCCACCGAAAGTGCCCGTCCAATACAGGCGCGGGTTATCGGCATAGAGTACCCAACTACTGATCAGCAACAAGCCCAGCACGGCTCCCAACCGCCGTGCGCTATGTCCCAGAAACATCATCGTCGGTTTCCTCCTTTCGGGGGAGTTCCCCAACAATAAATACGCTCAAGGATTGTATATTCCTGCAGATAAATCGTCCCAGTGCCGTTCAGTGAATCAACTTAGTGGTGCTTCCCTATAATCGCGGCGGCAGGACGCCAACAGGCTGCACGCCGACAGGGGCGACCAGAATCACATCCCACTCGGTGTGATGAGGGGGCTGGGGCGCGTCGGGCGTCCAGCGCAGGCGCAGTCGGTACTCGCCTTGAGAAAGGGGCGCATTGCCCAGCGGCAGCCAGTAGCAGTTCTCGGCGTAGCGGCTGACGGCGCGTTCAGGGTTGAGCGTCGCGACTCCTTCGGCGATGGGTTTGGCGTTCGCTTCGTCCGACACGGGCAGCACCTGCCACGCCGCCTGACCCGACGGCTTCCCGCGCACGGCAAGCCATAGCGTGTAAGTTTGCGTCTCGCGCAGCGCGAGGGTGTAGGTCGCCGACGCGCTCTCGATTGGCATGGGCGTGTTCAGCCACAGCGTCGCGCCGCCGCTCATGGCGACATCGCGTCGCACCGCGCCGAACTCATGCTCGCGTGCGCTCTCCGCTTCGATCCAGCGGTAGGACTGGTAAGCGCGCTCCATCTCGAACCAGTTGCTGCGCACCAGCGCGAAGCCCTGCGCAGGGTTGCGCCGATAGACGCTCAGCGCATTATCGAAGTTGAACTTCAGCACGGCGGCGTCCTGCCCAGCCGGGTTGCCCCGCTTGGCAAGCTCGGCGATGCGCGCTGTCCAGTCATCGATGCTGGTCTCGCAGATGGGTTCGCTCTGAAAGCCGCGCACGCGCACGGGAACCGCGCCGACGCGCAGGCGCACGGTGTCGCCCCGAATGTCCAGGCGCACAGGCTCGCCGTTCAGGTCGAACGCTGTCAGGGGGGCGCGGTCGAAGCGGCGCAGGCGGATTTCGCGCTCGCCCTGCGTGAGCCACAGGCACAGCTCCAGCTGGCGCGTGATTTGCAGGTTGCCCTGCGCGTCCAGCGTGCGCACCTCCGTTCCGCGCTGGAATCCGTGAATCTCGAAGCCCCACAAAAGCGGCTGCAGGTCGGGCTGGTCGCTGGGCGTCCACCAGCCGCTCCGATATTGGGAAATCTCCGTTAGCCCCCACAGCGCGCGTGGGAAGGGCAACAGCGCAGGCGCGTCGGGTGGGGCGTCCGTCTGCTGCAGCGTCTGCCACGCCGACGCCTGAAACTCGGCGGGCAACTGCCAATAGATTCGCTCGATGCCCATACCGCGTGCGAAATTCTGGAACAGGCTGGCGCGTTCGGCGTCGTCGCCTGCCCATTCCAGAATCACGGCTTGCAGCGGCGCGTTCAGCGTCTCACGGCGCAGGCTCTCCAGCAGCAGTTGCGTGCGCCATGCATCGCGCTGCGCGGCGGGCATCCGCCATGCGATGGGCGTCGGCGGGTCGGTGAAGGCGTTGGGCAGGGGCAGTTCGGCAGGGTTCGGCGCGGTCTGCAACGCCATAAACTCCGCGTCGGGCGTGTGGGCGCGCAACGCGCGGCGCAACCCCTCCAGCAATCGCTGCGCACGCTCCGCAAGAAACGCTTGCCAGTCGTCCCAGAAACGGCTGCGGTTGGGGGTTACCTCCTGCGGTTTGACCGAGCCGTCGCGCGCGAGCAGGATGGGCAGCCCGCGTCCCTCGCGCCACAGCGGCATCAGCTGCGCCGCCTGCTCGTGGCGTTCCAGCTTCACGCTCACATCCCACGCGCGTTCCAACTCGGTCAGGTCGGGGTAGCGCGTCTTCAGAAACGCGAGCCACTCGGCTTGGGCGACCGCGCTTGGGGGCAGGGCGCACACGCTCAGCGGTTCCCACTCCCACGGCGCAATCCAGCCCTGAAAGTTCGTTTTGGGGGCGCGTCGGCGCAGTAAACCGAGCAGCGCGTCGCGATGGGCGTCCCAACCTTCCCATAGGTCGGGCAGGGCGCGTCGGCGCAGGGGGTACAGCAGCAGCACGCTCTCGGCGCTGTCGCCAATCGCCGTCATCGCGCGCCCGTTGCTGAGTTCCAGCAGCGTGTGCAGGCGCAGGAACGGCGCGTCGCGCGGCGAGACCGCCAGCCACGCACGCTCGGCGTCGGGGATTTGGATGGGGTAGACCCCGTCGGCGTTGCCCGAAATCCGATACCGTTCGGGGGCGATTTGCCAACCGTCGGCGCGCGGCGGCTCAGGCAGCCATACGCGCCAACGCAGCCCCGATTGTTCCGCCGCGTCCACCAGCGCATCCCAGCGTTCGGGCGCGGGCAGCTCCGCCAAGCGCACCAACACCTCCGCCACGCCCTGCGCTTTCAGGCGGCTCAGCGTCTCGGCAAAGGTTTCGGGCGCGTAGTCCACCGCCGCGCCGAGCGTCGGCTTCGGTTCGGCAGGGGGCGTCTGCGCCCACGCAACACTGAGCGCGAGCCACACCGCCCCAATCGCCGCCCAGAACCTTCCGATTGCCGACGGGGAGCGATGGGTTGGCGATTGGAAACTCGTCATCAACTCTCCAGCTCCAGTTCTTTCTTGAGCAGACGCTTCAGCACCTTGCCCGTGTTGGACATCGGCAGCTCGGCGCGGAAGATGACCTCGCGGGGCACTTTGAAGTTGGCGAGGCGTTCGCGAGCGAATCGGATAATCTCGCGCGGGTCGGGCTGCGCGTCGGGTTTGGGCACGACGACGGCAATCGGAACCTCGCCGCGCTCGGGGTCGGGCTTGCCAATCACCGCGCACATCGCCACCGCAGGATGCTCCATCAGCACGCGCTCCACCTCGCTGGGGTAGACATTTATGCCCCCGACGATAATCATGTCCTTCTTGCGGTCTACGATATACAGATAGCCGTCCTCGTCGAACTTGCCCATGTCGCCCGTGTGATACCAGCCGTTGCGCATCGCTTCGGCGGTCGCTTCGGGGTTATTGTAGTAGCCGAGCATCACATTGCGTCCGCGCACCACGATTTCGCCGATTTCACCGACGGGCAGCTCTTGGTCGTTCTCGTCGAAGATTTTGATTTCCACGCCGGGCAAAGGCACGCCGACGGAGCCGATTTTGCGCACGCCTTTGTGGGGGGGCGGGTTCACACTGGTTGCGGGCGAGCATTCGGTGGGTCCGTCGCCTTCCAAAATCACGCAGTTGAAGCGTTGCTCGAAGGCGCGGTGGACGGGTTCGGGCATCGGCGCGCCGCCCGAGAAGCAATACTTGAGCGCGCTGAGGTCGTACTCGCGCTCGGCGGGCACTTGTAGAATCGAGGCGTACATCGCGGGCACGCCCGGAAACATCGTAACGCGGTGCTTCTCCAACGCCTCCAGCGTTTGCTGGGGCATAAACCGCTCCATCAGCACGCTGGTTCCGCCGAGCCACAGGCAGAAGTTCATACACACCGTCTGCCCGAACGAGTGGAACAGCGGCAGGATGGTCAGGAACCGCTCGTGAGGTTCCAGCTCCAGCAGGGCTTGGCACGCCTCGATATCGAAGAGGATGTTGTCGCTGGAGAGCATCACGCCTTTGGGGAAGCCTGTCGTGCCTGAGGTGTAGATAAACACCACGGGGTCGTGTTCCGAGACGGGCGGGGTGGGCAGCGGGTCGCCGTGCGGTTGCATTAGGCTATCGAACGGGCGCACGCCGTCGGGCAGGTCGCCCTCCGCGCCGACCAGTATCACGGTGTGCATCGTGGGGATGTCAGGACGCGCGTGCAGCACGGTCTCCAGCGTCATGGGGAAGGTAATCGCGGCTTTGACGCCAGCGTCGTTCCAGATGTAGGCGATTTCGGGGGCTTTGAGCAGCGGGTTCACGGGCACGGCAATCGCGCCCAGCCTGCCCAGCGCGTGATAGGCAATCACGAACTGCGGCAGGTTGGGCAACATAATCCCCACGCGGTCGCCTGCCTGAACGCCCAGCTCATCGCGCAGTCCCCGTGCGAAGGCGTTCACCGCGCCCCACAGCTGCGCGTAGGAGATAGATTGCTCCCGAAAAATCAGCGCGGGCAGGTCGGGGTGCGCCGACGCCCCACGCTCAATCACTTGATACAATAACATCGCACTTGCCTCCTTCGGGCGCAAAGTTCCACGCGCAGGCGCGAATCCCTGCTACACGCGCGTCCACAGACACTTGAGGTACAAGCTCTCTGGGAACTGCAGCAGGTAGGGGTGGTCGGGCGCTTGGAAGGTGACCTCTTCCAAGAACAACGGTCGCTCACGGTCGGTGGCGGCTAACCGCACGGCGTCGATCATCTCCTGCAGGCTCAGCTGATAAGCGCAGCTGCAGATGACCATGCGCCCGCCTTCCGCGAGCAGGGGCAGCGCGTGATAGACCAGTTTCCACACTGCCCAGCGCAGCGAGTCTTTCTGATCGTGGCGTTTGGCGATGGCGGGCGGATCCATCACAATCCAGTCGAATTGTGCGCCCTGCTCGGCGGCTTGGGGGAGCCAGTCGAAGGCGTTATCGACAATCCAGTGGGCTTCCAAGCCGTTGCGTCGGGCGTGCACTTCTGCAAGGTCGATGGCGTCGGGCAGGATATCGACGCCGACGGCGTGTGCGCCCTCGCGCGCCGCGTACAGCGCGAAGCCGCCCGTGTAGCAGAACAGGTCCAGCACACGCTCGCCAGGGCGCACGCGCTGCGCCAATCGCCGACGGTTCTCCCGCTGATCCAAGTAGTAGCCCGTCTTG
The DNA here is from genome assembly GCA_937934465.1 of uncultured Fimbriimonadales bacterium. Classification (GTDB taxonomy): domain Bacteria; phylum Armatimonadota; class Fimbriimonadia; order Fimbriimonadales; family GBS-DC; genus GBS-DC. The sequence goes on from CALGZO010000261.1 coordinate 8,500, forward strand.
CGCCCAGCGTCAGTGGGCACGAGGAAGGTCAGTCCGCTCTCCTCGATTTCGATGAGCTCAGGAACCTCGCCATACAGCACGCCCGCGAACGGCTCCATCCCCTCCTCGGCGCGCCCCGCCATGTCGCTGCGTTCGATAATCCCCTTCGGCTCCAGTTGCTCTATCAGCGCAGGCAGCCATAGGTCTTTGAGCCGTTCCATCCCCAGCGAGCGCACCTGCACCACCAAGTAATCGGCGTACTGGTCGACGATGAGTCCCGACAGCCCGTCCGATTCGCTGAACACGAGTCGCATGGCGTTCGTGTCGCGCACGACGCGCTCACGCGAGCGCAGGGCGCGTGCCAACCGCGCCTCAAAAAACGCTTGGTCAATCGGTTCGTCCCGCGTGGTGAGCAGGCGCACGGGGAAGCGGCTTTGGGGGTTGTAGGTTCCCACACCGAGCGGCTCGCCGCGAAAGTTGAGTACGCGCACCAGCGCGCCAGGCGTCGGCGCGCCCTGTACATCCGAAACTTCGCCCCGTTGTACCCACGGATAGCCATGTTGCAGCTTCTTCTCGCGACCTCCAACGATTCTGACACTGCCTTCAATCATAGGAATCGACCTCACTTATTGTTTAGTTTCGATGAACATACTCACTCCAATGCTCTGGGTCGAACGGCTGCACGCTCATTTCGAAGGCTTCGAGCAGATGCAGCACAATCTGTCGCACCAGTCGCAGCCGTTCTGAAGAGTCTTGCAGTTCCAATAGATACTGACGCATGGGCGTCTCCAGTTGGAGCGTGCCCGCGATGGCGAACGCGAGCGCGGTGGGGTCTTTGGGCAGTTGGATATCGTCCACGCGCACGCGACCTGTTTCGAGAGTGCGGCGCAGCAGGGCGCGGAACGCCTCGGCAGTCTGCTCGGCAAGCTCGCGCTCTTGCTCCGCCGAGAAGGGTTGGTGGTCGCGCCAGAGACGCACATGCGCCTTGAGATACGGCGCCTCGTTGCGTATCAGGCGGATAATCTGGAACCGCTCCTCGCCAATCGCCAGCAGGTGGAACCTACCGTCGGGCTGGCGACGCAGGCGTCCTATCCGCGCCATCGTGCCTATCTCGTGCGGCTCGACATCCGCGTCGCCCACTTCGCGCCCCTCGCGAATCAACGCCACGCCAAACGGCGAGTCATGCTCCAGACAATACATCACCAGTTCCCGATAGCGTTGCTCAAACACATGCAGCGGCAGCGCTGTGTGCGGAAACAGCACCGTCTCCAACGGGAACAGCGGTATCGTCCAAATGGAATCGCTCACTGGCATATTGTACCCGACAGGTGGAGTGGGTAAAATTGGGCGGTATGCGCCTCAATTTGCCGAAGGTGAGCCTGAGTCATCTGAATCATCTGCTCACGCCGTTGGGGATTTGGCAGCACACGCGCTATGCCGAGCCGTGGGTGGAGCATGGGTTCTCCATCGATGACCAGGCGCGCGGGCTGATTGTGGGCGTGTGGCTGCACCAGCTCGCCGCCAAGCCGCCTGAATGGCTCAGCCTGCCCGACGCCGAGTTCCCTGCACGGCTGATTGAGATATGCCTGCAATATATCGAGCAGGCGCAGCTGGAGAGCGGACGGTTCCACAACTTCCGCAGCGCGGAGGGCGAATGGCTCGATGAGGTGGGCAGCGACGATTCGCACGGGCGCACCGTGTGGGCGTTGTGGACGCTGCTGCAGGCGTTGCCGACCTCCGAGTGGGCAGCGCGCGCACGACGAGCCTTGGAAAACGCCCTGCCGCACGCACGCGCCATTCGGTCGCCTCGCGCAATCGCATTCATGGCGCTCGCCGATGAGAACCACGCCCGCCTGACCCAGTTCGGACACGCGCTGACCGACCTCTACGAAGCCACACGCGCACCCGACTGGCGCTGGTTTGAGAACTATCTCACCTATGAGAACCCACGATTGCCCCAAGCGCTGCTGCTGTGTGGCGTGCGCACCCGCACCCCGCAGTGGGTCAAGTATGCCCGCGAAGCGTTCGAGTTCTTGGCGCAGGCGACCTTCGCAGAAACAGGCTACTTCAGCCCCGTCGGCACGGAGGGCTGGTATGTACGCGGCAGAACCCGCGCCGTGTTCGACCAGCAGCCCGTGTGCGCCGGCGCAACGGTGGAAGCGTTCCTCGACGCATGGCAAGCGTTGGATCGATACAAACCCTTCCTGCAGCACGCCGCGCGCGCCTTAATGTGGTATCACGGCGACAACATCCACCAGATTGCCCTCTACGACTCCGAAACGGGCGTGGTCTACGATGGGCTGAACGCGCTGGGGGTGAACCTCAATCGCGGCGCGGAGTCGATTCTGAGCTATTTGCTGGCGCGGATTAAGTGGGAGCTGTATACGCGCTGAGGTCGCTTGGGGTACAATTGGGTTATGCGTATTGCTCTTTCACTTGCTGGTCTGGGGATGCTCGCCTTGGTGGTGTTCGCGTTCTATGTGGCGCCGCCAGCGCAAGACTTCCGAGACCCTGGTTCTGCTCGGATTGTCTTTTTCCATGTGCCTGCTGCGATTGTTTGCACGCTCTGCTTTTTGGCGGGCGGCTTTTTCGGCTGGCGATACCTGCGTAGGCGCGACCCGTTAGACGACGCGCGCGCCGCCGCCGCGAACGAGGTGGGCGCGCTGCTGGGCGTGGTCGCGCTGCTGACGGGCATGGTGTTCGCCGCGATGCAGTGGGGCAAGCCGTGGCACTGGGATCCGCGCCAAACGAGCTTTCTGCTGCAGCTGATGATTTACGCCGCCTACTTCGCCCTGCGCAGCTCGGTAGAAGACGACCGTCGCCGCGCCGCCGTCAGCTCGGGCTACACCCTGTTCGCCGCGCTGACCGTGCCGCTGCTGGTATACATCTTACCGCGCCTGCCCCTCTTCAAAGAGGTCTCGCTCCACCCCAGCAATGTGATGGCAAGCAAGCAGGGGCTGGACATACTGCACCGCATCGGCGTCTACCTGGGCTTCGCAACCTACGGGCTGCTTGCGTTCGGACTGTACCGCATGCGCCTGACCATCTCTCAACTGGAGGCGAGATTGCATGAACTGGCAAACCGCTCTGAGCATCAGCATACTCATCGTGTGGGCTGGAATCTGCGCGTATCTGCTGTGGCTCCAAACGCGGATCGCGAAACTCCAGAGACGCCTGCAGGAGCTTGAAACGCCTGAGCGAAACTAAGTGACATGCCGCGCTATGAGGGCATGACCGCGCTCGTCATGCTGGGGCTGGCGCTGATTGTTATCGGCGGGCTGGTCGCGGCGACCTGCACGCTGGGCGGTATCGCGAACTTCGCACGCTGGGGCGACTCGTCGCTGATGTTCGTCGCCACGCTGGGCTACATGACGCTTTTCGCAGGGATGTTGATTATCGGCGGAGTCGCTATCTACGGACTGTGGAAACACCGCAAACGCTTCGAAGGTCCCCAGCGCACTATCGAAAACGCCTACATCATCGCTTGCACGGCTGTCGACAAACAAACGGGCGAAACCATCTACTACTGGCACAACTACCCCGACCCGCTTGCCTACTATGTGCGCCTGCAAGAGCCGAATGGCAAGCAAAACGAGTACGAAACCGCACGCGAAGTGTTCGAGACGATTGCCGAAGGCTTGCGCGGCGAGGCTGTCTGTCAGGGACAGTGGCTGTGCAGTTTCCATGTCTATCGGGGCGAGGGAACTCATGACAGAAAAGACTCGTAATCATGCACGGTATGCCAACACAGATCTACCATATAACCCATATCGGGAATTTGGAGTCGATTATCAAGGCGAGTCGTCTCTACAGCGACGCTGCCGCGTCTGCTTGCAATCCGCGCAGCATCGCGTACCTCGATCTCAAACGGAAGCGCAAAGAAAAGGCTGTCCCCGTACCGCCGAACGGTGTCATTGCGGACTATGTGCCGTTCTACTTCGCGCCGCGTTCGCCTATGCTGTATGCAATTCACACGGGTTGTGTTCGCAGCGGGCTTTCGCAGACTGAGATTATCTACTTGGTGACCTCTGTTGAGACCATCGTACGGGCTGGGAAACCGTTTGTGTTCACTGATTGCCATCCGCTGAGCTACTGTCGCTTCTCCAACAACCTGCAAGATTTGAACCAGTTTGTGGATTGGCAAGTGATGCGCTCTGAGTACTGGCACGATAATCCCCAGCACCCGAACCGCAAGAGCCGTCGTCAAGCAGAGTTTCTGGTCCATCAGGCGGTGGAGTGGTCGCTCATCGAGCGGATTGGCGTATACGATCAGGGAAGGCTGCAGCAAGTGCAACAGATTCTACAAAGCGCGTCGCATCGACCGCTGGTGTCGGTACGGCGCGATTGGTACTACTAATCGAGGTATGATTCTGGCATGGAGGCGAGGCGAGTGATACGGCTCAAACAGGGCGACCTGTTCCAGTCCGACGCGGAAGCGTGGGTGAACACGGTCAATACGCAGGGCGTGATGGGCAAGGGGTTAGCCTACGAGTTCAAGAAACGCTTTCCCCAAAACCATCGGTTCTACGAGGAGGCGTGTAAGAACGGGCAGATGCGTATTGGCAAAGTGCTGGTGTTCCCCACAGGGCAGCTGACCCCGCAATATATCTTCAACTTCCCGACCAAACAGCACTGGCGGAGCAAGTCCAAACTGGAGTATATCCGCGATGGACTGCAGGATTTGGCGCAGGCGGTTCGGCAGTACGGCGTGCGCTCCATCGCGATACCGCCGTTGGGGTGCGGTCAGGGCGGATTGCGCTGGGATGAGGTGCGTGCGCTTATCGAGGAGACCTTCGCGCAGATGCCCGATGTGGAGGTGCAGCTCTACGAGCCGTCCGCGCCGACGGTGGAGCCTATCTACGCAGGGCTGCTGCGCTTGGTGGACGCCTACAGCGAAATCAGCCCCGCGCTAACCGAGCAGGAACTAAAGCTGCTCTCGGAGTTGTGGCTGATACAGGTGGGCGACATCGCCCCCAACGACCCCAAAGGGCGTCCCCTCTCGCCCCACAAACTCACGCAAGACCTCATCCGCGCGCCGATGCTACGAAAGGACTTCTTCGGCAGGACGCCCGTGTACGGCGTCAACTCCGCCGACCTGCGCGACGCGGTGCAGCGCACCCTCAAGACGCAGGACGAGTGGAACCAGCGCGTTGAGCGCACGCTCGCCCTGCTCGACGGCTGCGATAGCCTTGCCGCACTGCAAGCAACTGTCAACGCGCTCAAAATCTATAGCGACCCCGTCCAGCGGAGATACTTTCCTGCCGTGTGGAGGCATGTTCGGGAACAGTTGAAGTCCAACGACGGGTAAAATAGCTCTGATGGACAAAATCCCGCGCATCGTGGTCGCCAAGGTGGGCTTAGATGGGCACGATCGGGGCGCCAAAGTGGTCGCCCGCGCCCTGCGCGACGCTGGCTTCGAGGTCATCTACACAGGGCTGCGCCGCACCCCCGACGAGGTCGCCCAAATCGCCATCCAAGAGGACGCCGACATCGTGGCGATTAGCATCCTTTCAGGGGCGCACATGACGCTCGTGCCCAAAGTGATGGACGCCCTCAAACAGCGCAACGCCGACGATATCTTGGTGATAGCGGGCGGCACCATCCCCGACGACGACGCCGAAAAACTCAAGCAGATGGGCGTCAAAGGCGTCTACCCGCCCGGCACGCTGATTGAAGACTTCGTGGCGGACATCCGACGCATGCTGGCGGAACGCGACGCGACGATGAAACTGCCCTAACAGCATAGCGGGAGGCAATCGATGCGAGCTGCCAAGAAGTATTGGGGGTTCTGGG
>CALGZO010000262.1 GCA_937934465.1 uncultured Fimbriimonadales bacterium
GGTTTCTGGTTCTGCAGGGCGGCGACGGCGGGCGCAAGGCGGTTCAAATCCAAAGTGGTGTGCGCCAGTGCCTCCACGATTTCGGGGCGATGGAGCAAGCTCCCAGCGAAGTCGCTGCTGGGGTCGTCGGTGCGCTCCCACACCCAGAAGGTGGTCGCCGACAGCCCGCGCACGGCGGCTTCCCATAGCGCGGCGCGTGCATGCTGCGGCGGCACATAGCGCGTCTCGCGGTCGCGAATGATGTGATGCTCCGAGTTGAACACGGGCGCGTCGCGCAGCGAGCGTTGCAACTCGTGCGCGAGCATGGTCGTGACCCATTCGAACGCCCAAGGCGCGTCGCGGTCGCGTGTGGGGTAGGTGGAGGCGTCGTTGCCGTTGAGCTCGCAGAACTCGGCGAACCGTTCGGGGTCCACGCCGCGGGGCAGCTCGCGGTCGTTGGTGAAGCTCCAGCTCATCAGCTTCACATGCTTGGGCACATCGGGCAGGTGGCGCGCTATAGCCTCCGCCAACGCGCGATGCCAGTTCGCCAGCGTCTCCGCGTTGAACGCTTGCCACTCAGCGTAAATCACGCCCGCGCCCTCGTCAGGTACAGGAATCTCGTCCCAGCTCTGGTAGTTGGTCTTCCAGCGCGTGTTCAGCGTAATCAGGTTCTTGTGTCGGTTCTGGAGCCAAGCGCGCCACGCCTGCTGGTGCGGCGGCGATTCGCGCGACTCCACATTAATCGGCTCGTTGGAGAGGCAGAGGCTCATCAGCGCGGGCTGGTCTTTGAGCAGGGGCGCGAAGGCGTCGATGTAGCGGCGCAGCACGGTCAGGCTCTCAGGGGCGAACAGACTGTATCGGATGAAGCCGTCGCGCGCCTGCTTGAGGTGCGGATACTGCTGATAGACCCATTCGGGCATGTAGTGGGGGCTGATGAGGTAGTCCACCTTCACATTGGCGTCGGCGGCGCGGCGCAGCGCGGGCAACACATCCTCCTCGATGGCTTTCAGGCTCACCTGGTCGGGTTCGGGCAGGATGTCCCACACGCCGCGTTCAATCTGGATGAGGTTGAACCCCATCTTGGGGAACTTCTCGATGTCGGCGCGTACCTGCCCGAAGTGTCCGAACCCGACGAAGAACACGGGTCGGCGTTCGCGTGCGCCAGTGAGTGGGTTCTCGGTGTCGGCAATCAGCGACGCGCCTTGAATTTCGACGGGCGAGGTCACATAGCGCGGCACGGTCGGCAAGGGTTTGACGCCGCTCTCCGCTTCGGCGAGCATCTGGTTCAAACGCGCCGCCACGCGCTCCATCTCGTCGAGTTGCTGATAGGCGCGTTGGAGTTGACCCTTCTGCAAATCCTCGTCCACATAGCGCACGAACTCCTGAAGAATCGTGAGGCTCGCTTGGGGGTAGGCGATGTCTTGCTCGGCGTCGCGCACGCGGCGCATTTGCGCTTCCCAGTTGGGCAGTTGCGCTTGCAGGGCTTGCAAGCGTTGCTGGGCGAGGGCGCGGGTGAAGAAGCGCAGGTCGCGCTCGGTTTGCAACAGCGTCTGCCTACCCTGTCGGAGTTGGATGCGCAGGGTCTGTTGGGGCGCGGCAGGCGCGTTGAACTGGAACGCGCCGCGCGTATGCCCTGCGGCGAGGTTCACACGCTGTCGGGCGCGTTGCTCGCCAAGTTGCACTTCGATCTCGGCGTTGCGCAGGGGCTGCGCCGTGTAGAGCTCGAACCCGACGACGCCCGTCGACGCGCTGAGATAGATTTGCTCGCCCAAGTCATCAAATGTGAGGATGGGGCGTTCGGGCGTCTCGCTGGGAGTGAACGGCGTGGCGCGGTTGCCTTGCTCTAACTTCACGGCGTCCAACCACACGCCGTCGGTGGGGGCTTCAATCACAATCACGAGGTCGAAGTTGGTTTCGCCCTCGCGCGTGGCGAAGGTGATTTCGGCGCGTTTCCACTGTCCGCCCGTGTCTTGCAGGGGCAATCGCACGCGCCAGCCGTCGCCGCCGCCGATGAACCCTGCATAACCCTCGCGCGTCTTGTAGCGACAGCTGAGCGTGTAGACCGTGTTCGGCTGCACCTCGACGCCGCCCTCATAGCGCAGGACGCCGTAGATGTCCGCGCCGAACGGCGTGGCGTTGGTGAACTGGAGACAGACCTGACCCGTTGCGCCCGGCTCAGCAACGACCTGCACAGTGGCGTCGGTGTTGCGTTTATCCCAGCGCCAGCCGACGGGCAGATGGCTCTCGGTCTGCTCGAAGCTGGCGTTGCGAACAAGGTTGGGATTCGGCGCGGTTTCCAACGGCTGCAGGGTAAGCTTCGGTTGACTGTACCCGTGCAAGAGTAGTCCCAACCACAGCGTCAGCGCCATCCCACGCATACTCCCTCCTGACGATTGCAAGGTAGTATACCTCAGCGAATGCTGCGAAAGATGCGCGGCGGCTCAGGAGCGCGACTGCGTCAGCCACAGCAGCGGCAGTGCGCCTGTTTCGTGCAAGGCGGCGATAGGGCGGAACGCAATCGCGGAATCGCCTTCCAAGTAGCCGAACAGCGCGCGCCAAGTATGACGCATCAGCGCGGCTTCGTCGGGGACGCCTGCATCACTGAAGGACGGCAGCCGAAGGAAAATCGCCATGAAACCCGACTCGGTCGACAATTCGTTGGCGAAATTCTCTGCGTCTTTGCAGAGGCGCAATCGCTGAGGCATCGTTCCCACGATGAGCGGCAACAGTGCGCCGCGCGTGTCGGACAGCCATGGCATGCCGTCCTGCCACACGATGTGCTGGTAGCGCAGCAGGCAGGTCATTTCGCGCGGCGCGAACGGGTCGGACAGCCGCTGTAGATACTGCTCGATGAGCGGTTGCCACTCGGTATGGGCGTGTTGCGCCGCCTGCGACACGAGTTCGGCGATAGGCGTGTGCAGGGGCAGCGTCTCGTAGATTTTGATACGCTTGGGTGCATAGCCGGGATAGACGCCGATACGCACGGCGTGGAACGGTTCGGGGCGTGGGGGTTTGAACGCGCGCGCCTCCGCGCTGGGCGCGTTCAACAGGGCAATCTTCATCTCGCGCATCAGCTCGCCTGTGTCCAAGTCGATTAGGTGGCTGATGTCAAGTCGGTAGCCGACAGGCAGTACGATGTTCTCGTAGGCGAGTTCCATCAGGCGCACGCGCTCGCGCGGCTGCAGGTCTTTATCGCGCCAAGTGCGTCCGAGCATCTCTTCCATCTGCTCTGCGGGCAGGATGCGTCGTTCAGTGAAGTGTTCTTCCAACGCGCGAGCGGTCAGCCACAGCCGTAGCAGGGCGCGCGTGTATTGCGCCTCGTTCGCGGGTTCGGCTTGCGAGGCTTCGATGATTTGTATGAGCCGTTCCACCGCCTGTTTGAGGCGTCGCGCCTTGAGCGATTCCAGGTTCGGGGCAAGCGCGCGCAGTTGCCCCAAGAACGCGGGTTGGACGCCCGATAGCCCACGCGCGGCGAGGTCTTGGACAATCTTGAGCGTCTGCTCGATGCTTTGCGTTTGCAGGTCGACGCGATCGACGGTGGCTTTGGCGGCGCGTCTGCCGCTGCGTTTAGGGGCAGCGGGCGGCTCGCTGAGCAGCGTCTGCTGCCCGTAGGTGAAGCGTTCAGGCGACTGCGCCCACACAATCAGCACGGCAATCGCGTGCTTGCAGAACTTGGCGAACCGCGCGGCGGGGCAGGTGCATTTCGCTACAGGCGCGCCCTGCTTGAACTCGATGCGCACGGTGTAGGGCTTGCTGCCCTGCACTTGGGCGTAGAGCGTGTCGTCCGAGCGGGCGAACTGCAGCAGCTGGTTCGCTGTCACAATCTGCTCGGCGTTGCGATAGGTCGCCATGTCGCACAGTGCGCGTACCTCATCCAGCGTGATTGGTTGCATCGGCGGCGTGCCTCCATCGGTTGCGGGCAGCGCGTACACGCTACGCGCGTCGCGCGCCCTTGAGTATCTGTTCCACTACTTCCAGCAGGCGGTCGGGCGTCGCTGCGAAGGTCGGTATGTCCAGCGCGGCGACTCGTCGCGCGAGCGGCTTGTTGTAAACAGGCTTACCCTCCTCTAATGCGAGCAGGCAGATTACATGCGTCTTGCTCTCGCGCAGGGCGCGCAACTGGCTCAACAGCGCCGACTCGTCCCCGCCCTCGTATAAATCGGTAATCAGCACAAGGATACACTTCACAGGGTTCCTGACCAACTGAGCGGCATAGGCGACCGCCTGGGCGATGTCTGTTCCGCCCCCCAACTGCATGTTGAACAGCAACTCCACAGGGTCGTCGTTGAGGAACGGCGTGAGGTCAGCGATGCTCGTATCGAACGCCACTAAGTGGGTCTCCAGCACCTGCAGCGAGGCGAAGATGGACGCCATGATGCTGGCGTACACTGCCGAGTTCGCCATGCTGCCGCTTTGGTCGACCAGCACGATGATTTGCCAGTCGCGGAAGCGTTGTTCGTTCGCCCAGAAGTAGAGCCGTTCGGGGATGATGGTTTTGCGTTCGGGCAAGTAGTTTTTGAGGTTGCTGCGGAGGGTGCGTCGCCAGTCGAGGTTGCGCGCGGAGCGGATGGGCGAGTAGCGATTGCGTTGTAGCGCGCCGAACACCGCCTGACGCGCCTGTGTCTCCAACTTGCGCCGTAGCTGCTCCACCACATCTCGGATTAAGTCACGCGCCGCCTGCTTCACGGTGTCGGGAATCTGCTCTTTGAGGCTCAGAAGCGTGGCGACGAGTTGCACATCGGGCTGGAGTTGTGGTATCAGTTCGGGTTGCAGGAGCATTTCAGCCAGCCCCGTGCGCTCGAAGGCGTCGCGTTGCACCATCGCGAGGGTGGACTGGTTGAACAGCGTGCGCATCTGCTCCAGCCACTCGGGGATGTAGGGTTGGCTATCGCCCGTGCCGCCGAACCGCTCGCCGCCGTCGTAGACGAAGCTGAGCGCTTTGTCCAGCGCAGTGAGGCTCATCGTGGCGGGCAGGGCGCGTCGCAAGCCGCCTTCGCCCTGCGCCTGATCCTCGCCGCCGCGCAGCCGAAACATCGGGTTCGCTTGCTCCGCGCGCCTCCCTAATATCAGTCGCCAACGCTCCAGCGCTTCACCGTGAGAGTCCATACCGAACATTATAAGTGTACCCGCTCAACGGCTGCCTTGCGCTATCCCTCAAAAAATCGGCGCAAGTTGCCGATAATCTTGCGGGGAAGTGCTATGCAGACGAAGACCTATGTCGCGCCGACGAAGTTGGAAGCGCTGCTGAAGATACGCGAAGAGCACGGCGCGGACGCAGTGATTCTCAGCGAGCGCACAGTTCAGAAAGGCAGGTGGCTGGGCAAGAAGCCGATGGTGGAGATTGTGGTGGGCATTCGCGAGGCAGAATCGGACGCCAAACCGACGCCCCGACCCGCCCCCAAAGTCGAGCCGAAAGGCATCGAAGAGTATGACCCCAACCAGGCGCGCCTGCGCAAACTGGAGCGCGAGGTACAAGAGATACGCGCGCTGGTGCAGACGATGCACGCCTACATCATGCACGGCGAGGCGTCGCCGACTCAGGCAAACCTCGCTGCGGAGCGTCCCCTCATCGCGGCGACGATGGATGAACATCCGCTGCTGCGCCCGTTGCTGCAGGCGGGCATAACGCTGGAGACGGCGCAGGAGCTACTGCGTCGCGCGCCGCGCATTCCACATAACGCCGCCGTCGATACGCTGCGGCGCACGCTCATCGCGAAAATCCCCATCGGAGGCGTCCTGCTCCGCGAGAGTCGCGCCCGCCAAGTCGCCGCGCTGGTGGGTCCCACAGGCGTCGGCAAGACCACCACGATTGCGAAGCTTGCCGCCATCCACGCGCTGGACTACAACCGCAAGGTTGCGCTGCTGTCGCTGGACACCTACCGCATCGGCGCGATTCAGCAGTTGCGCACCTACGCCGAGCTGATGAAGCTGCCCCTCCATATCGCGACTACCGCTGACGAGGTGCAAGAGGGATTAGACCTGTTCGCCGACTATGACTTGGTGCTGATTGACACTGTGGGGCGCGGACAGCGCGACGAGGCGCACCTACGGGAGATGCACGAGTCGCTGCAGTCGGTGCGCGGCTCGGTCTACCTCACGCTGAGCGCAACTGCCGACACGGCGACGCTGCTCGACGCCGCGCAACGGTTTCAACTGTTCGAGCCGAGCGCGATTATCCTCACCAAGCTCGATGAGGCGGCGCGCGTGGGCAACTGCGTTAACTTGGCGTTAGAGGCGGGGCTACCGTTGGCGTACTTCACGACGGGGCAGCGCGTGCCCGAAGACATCTGC
>CALGZO010000263.1 GCA_937934465.1 uncultured Fimbriimonadales bacterium
TATGGGCGCGCCCCTAAGCGAATCGTTTTACTTGCAGCCGACGGTGGAGGTCGCCCGTGCGCTGCTGGGCTGCTGGCTGGTGGTGCAGGACGCGCAGGGCTGGATTGGCGGGCGGATTGTGGAGGCAGAGGCGTATACGCACGACGACCCGGCGTGCCACAGCTATCGGGGCAAGACGCAGCGGAACGCGCCGATGTTCGGACCGCCGGGTATCGCATATGTCTACCTCATCTACGGCGTGCATGAGTGCTTCAACGCCGTGTGCCAGCCGATTGGGGTGGGCGACGCGGTGCTTATCCGCGCCATCGAGCCGAAGCTGGGGCTGGAAGCGATGTATGCACGGCGCGGACAGGTGCACTGGACGCAGCTCTGTCGCGGACCGGGCAATCTCTGTCGGGCGTTGGGCATCACACGCGCGGACAACGGCGTCTCGCTGGTTCACGGACGGATTCAGATTTGGGCGGGCGACCCCGTGCCCGACAGTGCGGTGGGCGTCTCGCCGCGCATCGGTATCACGCAGGGCGTCGAGAAACTGTGGCGGTTCTACGAACGGAGCAACCGCTGCGTGTCGGGGCGGACGGGCGCATGAGCGGGCTATGGGGGCTGGGTTTGGCAGGGTGCGTGGCGCTGGTGGGCTATCGGTTGCGCCTGCTCACGCTTGGGGGCGCGTTGAGCGCGCTGGCGGTCGGCGCGAGCGTGTTCGGGATAGGCGGCTGGGCGGCGAGCGCGCCGATGCTGGCGTTCTTTTTCAGCGGTAGCCTGCTGCCGCGCCTGCTGGGGCGACCGCACAAGACCGAGCGGCGCACCGCGCTCCAAGTGCTGGCGAACGGTCTCGCGCCGACGCTGTGCTGCTGGGGCGCGTGGGCGTTGCCCGAACATGCGCTTGCGTGCTGGTGGGGCTACGCTGCGGGTCTCGCGACCGCCGCCGCCGACACTTGGGCGACCGAGTTCGGCACAAGGTTCGGCAAGGGGGCACGGCATATCCTGACAGGCAGCCCTGTGCCCAAAGGCGAGTCGGGCGGCGTGAGTTTCGTGGGTACTTTGGGCGGCGGCGCAGGCGCACTCGCGATTGCCCTGCTCAGCGCGCCGCTGATGCACAACCGCGCAGCCGCAATACTCACTGTCGCCGCGCTGGGCGTAGCAGGCATGCTTCTCGATAGCCTGCTGGGCGCGACGCTGCAGGCGCGCTACGCCTGCCCCGTGTGCCAAGCAATCGGCGAGCGACGCCAGTGCTGCAACACACGCGCCCAACCCCACCGCGGCGTCCACTGGATGGATAATAACACCGTGAACCTGTTGAGCGTGTGTTGGGGCGCGCTTAGCGGCATCGCGTTTTATTTTCTCGAAGCGTTCCTTCATACGAACGGAGACTAACCATATTGGCAGGAATCCTGACTCGCGGGTTGAATACAAGGCGCGAGGTGAACTCTATGGCGAAACGCGAGTCGGGACGAATTTTGGGCGTGCTGGTGTTGCTGCTGCTTATTGCGGGCGTTGGCGTCGGCGCGTGGTACTTCTTGGTCTACACGAAGTCGCCTCAGTACGCGCTCAGTCAGTTCTTCGCCGCGGCGCAAGCGGGCGATAAGGACAAGGTGGATCGATTCACCGACAAGTCGGGCGGTATTGTGGGCTTCCTCAGCACCGTCGCGGCGATGGCGCCCAGCATGGCAGGGCTGGACCCCGTGCGGATGATTTACCCAGGCTACGGCGGCTCGGATTTGGGGCAGACTCAGAAGGTCGCCGTCAACTCCGTCACGGTGGAGGGCGAGGTCGCCAAAGTGCAGGTGACGATGGAGATTGCACGCGACGGCAAAACCGAGACCATTCAGCCGACCTATGTGTTGCGAAAGACTGAGCAGGGCTGGAAAGTCGCAGTGCAGGATACGGCGTTCGGCTCGTTCAACCAGTTTGTGCCGGGCGCGCTGCGTCAAAGCACGGCGCGAATGATGCGCCAAGCCCGTGCGAACCCGATGGCGGCGCAGTTCTTGGGGCAGTTGCAGAACCTGCGCTCCGAGATTGACCAGTACCCGCAGTTTCGCGACTTCCTGAAGAGCGCAGGGGCGTTGTAGGTGTCCCTCGCCCCCCAAGCGCGTCCGCCGCGGTGGTATCACGGTCTCACGGGCTATCACTGGCTCGTGTTGACAGTCGCTGCGCTCGGCTGGCTGTTTGACACGATGGACCAGTGGCTTTATGTGTTGGCGCGTCAGCCTGCGATGACGGAGTTGCTCGGTCCGGACGCGCCGAAAGAGGCGGTCGCGTACTATTCAAGCGTTGTGCAGGCGATTTTCATCGCGGGCTGGGCGACGGGCGGTTTCCTGTTCGGCATCGTCGGCGACAAGTTGGGGCGCACGCGCACGATGATGATTACCGTGCTGATGTACGCGGGGTTCACAGGGCTAAGCGCGTTCGCCCAGACTTGGGAGCAGTTCGCGCTGTTGCGCTTCTTGGTGGGGTTGGGGATTGGCGGCGAGTTCGCGGCGGGCGCGGCGTTGGTGGCGGAGACCTTCCCTGCGCACGCGCGACCGACCGCGCTGGGCATTATGCAAGCCTGCTCGGCGATTGGCAACCTGCTCGCGGCGGTCATCTATCTGCTGGTGGGCGCGAACCCCAACTTGGGCTGGCGCTGGGCGTTCGCTGTCGGGTTCTTCCCCGCACTGCTGGTGTTCGTTATACGGCTGTTCGTGCGCGAACCTGAAAGCTGGCATCGTGCGCGCGCCGTGGGCGAGAAGCTCGGCTCCTTCGTGGAGCTGCTGCGCGACCCACGCTGGCGACGCCACACGCTGATTGGCGTGGGGCTGGCGGCGGTCGGCGTCAGCGGCTTCTGGGGCATCGGTACATGGTCGCCCGAACTGCTCAAGCAAGCCATCAACCCGGAGGGCGACCCTGCGCTGAACTCACTGGTGGAAACGCGCAAGACCTACGCTGTGATGATGCAGCAGGTGGGGGCGTTTTTCGGCATGCTTGGCTGGGCGATACTGGCGCAGCGCATCGGTAGGAAGCCCACCTTCGCGCTCACTTTTCTGGCGTGCATGGGGGTCGTGCCTGCCACCTTCTTCCTAACGACTTCGTTCGAGCGTGCGCTGTTGATGTACCCGCTGCTGGGCTTCTTCACGACCTCGCTGTTCGCAGGCTACGCGGTCTACTTCCCCGAGCTGTTTCCGACGCGCCTGCGCGCCACTGGCGTCGGTTTCTGCTACAATGTAGCGCGCTATATCGCTATCGCTGCGCCCTACACCTTCGGCTTGCTGACCGTCGCTTACAGCATCCAGTGGGCGGCGACGATTCTGTCCAGTGTGTTCCTGCTGGGGTTGCTGGTGTTGGCGTTCGCGCCCGAAACGAAGGGCAAGCCGCTGCCCGAATGAGCAGGAGGGGTTTGAAGGCGCGTGTGGAATCTGATAGGCGGAGGCGACGATGCAAACCTATAGGCTCTTTATCGACGGCGAGTGGATAGACACAGCGGATTACTACGAGGTGCGCAACCCTGCCACGGGCGAGGCGATAGCGACCTGCGCTGTGGCGGGCGAATCGGAGCTGAACGCGGCGGTCGAGGCGGCGCAACGCGCGTTCCCTGACTGGGCGGCGCGTTCCTACGAGGAGCGCGGCGAGATTCTCCGCGCCGTCGCGCAGGGCGTCAAAGCCCGCTATGAGGAGTTCGCACTCGTGGAGTCGCAGCAGACAGGGCGCTGCCTGCGCGAGACGATGGCGCACGATGTGCCCTCCACGATTGCCGTGCTGGAATACTTCGCAGGCGTCGCGCCCGCCACACTGGGCGAGACGATTCCTGTGCCGGGCGCGTACCTGAACTACACGCGCCGCGAGCCTTACGGCGTGGTCGGCGCAATCACCCCGTGGAACTTCCCGCTATGGCTGGCGGTGATTAAAATCGCCCCTGCGCTCGCGGCAGGCAACACGATGGTTCTCAAACCTGCTCCCACCACGCCGCTGACCGCGCTTATGCTCGCCGATGTGATGCGTCAAGCGGGCGCGCCAGCAGGCGTGTTTAATGTGTTGACCGACCCGACGCCCGATGTTGTGGGCGACCTGCTGACGCGCCACCCACAGGTGCAGAAGATTTCCTTCACAGGCTCGACGGGGGTGGGCGTGCGCGTGATGCAGAACGCCGCGACGCATATCGCGCCCGTCTCGTTGGAGTTGGGGGGCAAGTCGCCCTTTATCGTGTTCGCCGACGCCGAGTTCGACCGCGCGCTCGCCCACGCGCTGCTCGCCAACTACTTCGCGCAGGGGCAGATGTGTACTGCAGCGACGCGAATCTTCGTCGAGAAACCCCTCTACGAGCGGTTCCGCGACGCCTTCGTGCAGCGCGCGCAACGCCTGCAGATTGGCGACCCTCAAGACCCCACGACCGAGTTCGCTACCTTGCACAAACGCGAGCAACTGGAGAAGACCGAGTTCTATGTGCGTACGGCGGTCGAGGAAGGCGCACAGGTGTTGACGGGCGGCAAGCGCATCACCGAACCGCCGTTTGACAAGGGGTTCTACTTCCAGCCCACTGTGTTGGCGAATGTGCAGCCCACGATGCGCGTCGCCTGCGACGAGATTTTCGGACCAGTGGCGATGCTGATGCCGTTCGAGGGCGAGGACGAGGCGTTGCGCCTTGCGAATCAGACCGACTATGGGCTGGCGGCAGGTATTTGGACGAAAGACATCGGCAAGGCGCTGCGACTGGCGCACCAAATCCAAGCGGGGAAAGTGTGGGTCAACTGCTACAATATGATACCGCCCCAAGCGCCCTACGGCGGCTACAAACTCAGCGGCTTCGGACGCGAGCTGGGACTACACTGCCTGCTGGAACTCTACACCCAAGTCAAGAATGTGCAAGTAGACCTCAGCCCCGACTATTTTGAATGGTTCGGATGAGCAACGGTGCGACGCCGTTCGTACCGTCGGCGTCCCCGCCGACGAAACCCAAACTCGTAGCGTCGGCGTCCCCGCCGACGAGAACTGCTTGGACAAGAATGTCCAAGCCACAGGTGTGTGCTTGGACAGGAATGTCCAAGCCACAAATGTGCTTGGACAAGAATGTCCAAGCCACAGGGCGTCCCCGCCAATACGGTGTGCTTGGACATTCCTGTCCAAGCCACGGGGAGTGTGATCGAAAAATATCCTCAAAACTATGAGAACCATTCTCCTGCAACGCAACCATATAAACAACGCGCCATGCTCTGCTTCGTTGTAGAACACCTCCAACCCCATTCGGTGTGCTTGGCGCTGGACGCGACCCTCCTTTTACCCCCTTGACAGCCGCCCCCGTGTTTGGGGTATATTAATAGCCCGTGCGGACGTGGTGGAATTGGTAGACACGCTAGATTCAGGTTCTAGTGCGCGAGAGCGTGTGGGAGTTCGAGTCTCCCCGTCCGCACCAAAGATTTC
>CALGZO010000264.1 GCA_937934465.1 uncultured Fimbriimonadales bacterium
GCGTGGCGCAAGCGATTGGAAGGTCGGCTCGGCAGTCTTGGGCTGCGCGTGGCGTGGGGAGTGTTCCGCGTGTTGCCGCTGGGCGTGGCGCAGCGCGTCGGCGCAGGGCTGGGGCTGCTGGCGTATGCGCTGTCGGGACGGTATCGGCGCGTGGCGGTGCAGAACCTCTCGCGCGCTTTTCCCGACTGGACGCCGGCGCAGGCGCGCGCGACGGCGCGGCGCGTGTTCCGCAACTTCGGCGTGAGCCTCGCCGAGTTCCTCAAAGCGCCCAGCATGACCCGCGCACAACTCGAACGGCGCATCACAGTCCTCGGACTGGAACATCTGGACGCCGCGCTGCGCGAGGGCAAAGGCGTGCTACTCATCACGGGGCACTTCGGCAACTGGGAGCTGATGGCGCGCTATCTCTGTATGTTGGGCTACCCCATCTCGGTGATTGCGCGCGACGCCGACGACAAGGACGCCACCGCGCTGGTGACGATGGTGCGCGAGCGCAGCGGCTACAAGGTCTTCCCACGCGGCAACGCCGCGCGCCTGACGCTGAAAGCGCTCCGCGCCAACGAGGCGGTGGGTATCCTGCCCGACCAGAACGCAGGCGATGTGTATGTGGAGTTCTTCGGGCAAAAAGCAGGCAGCGTCGCAGGACCCGCAGTGTTCCACCTGCGCACAGGCGCGCCGCTCGTGCCTCTTTTCAATGTGCGACTGCCCGGCGATTACCACCGCATCGAGATTCTGCCCCCGATGCGCTTCGAACCCACAGGCGACGCAAGGTACGACCAGCAGCGCGTGATGCAAGCGTTGCACGATGTGCTGGAGACCTATGTGCGTCGCTATCCCGACCAGTGGCTCTGGTTGCACGACCGCTGGAAATCGGGGCGACGCCACGCGCTCGGCGAACCCCAGCCCCAACCCTGAATGGCTCTCTCGGAAAATCGGGCTGTGATATACCTGTAGCCGTTGGTCTATAATTGGGGTATGAATGTCCGCGCGTTTGTGGAGCGTCGGCGGGCGCGTTGGCAGCGGTTCGAGCAGTTGCTGGACGCTTTGCAGTGGGGCGCGCGTGGTGGATTAGACCGCGCCTCGCTCGACGAGTTGGGCAGGCTCTATCGCCAGACGGCGGCGGATTTGGCGTATGCACGGCAGCAGGGCGCAGACGCCCAAGTGGTGGAGTACCTCAACAGCCTACTGGGTCGGGCGCACGGGTTGCTCTATCGTGCGCGGCGCGGCAGCGTGCATAGCGCGCTCCGACGCTTCTGGTATGCGTTCCCCGACGCCGTGCGCCGACGCCACTGGTATGTGTGGCTGGCAATCGCGCTCACGATGCTGGGCGCGCTCATCCCGTTTGTTATCCTGCTTGTCAATCCCAACGCCGCGCAAGCCCTCGTCGACCCGCAGTGGCGCCCTGTATTCGAGCAGTGGAAGTCGGGCGAACAGCGCAAGCCTGGCGAGGTGGGGCTTGCCTCCATCATGAGCAGTTTCTACTTTGTGAATAACTCGCGCGTGGCGATGCTGGCGTTCGGGCTGGGCGTGTTCTGGGGCATCCCGACGGTCTATCTGCTAATCACCAACGGGTTCCTGCTGGGCACATTAGCGGGCGAGATGTACCATGTGGGCAAGTTGGGGTTTTTGTTGGTTTCGATCTATCCGCACGGCGTGCCCGAGCTGGGCGCAGTGTTTCTGTGTGGGGGTGCGGGGCTGATGTTGGGGCGCGCAATAATTGCCCCAGGCGATTGGACGCGCTCGGAGTCCGTGCGCCAAGTCGCCCCCGACGCCTTCTGGATGCTCGCAGGCTCGCTGGTGCTGATACTCATCGCGGCGTTCACAGAGGCGTTCTTCTCGTTCTATGCGTTCCCCAGCTGGTCGAAGTTTCTGTGGGGCACGATTGCGCTGGGGCTGCTGCTCGCCTATTTATTGGGGGTGCGCGAGCGTTGAGGTCGCGTTAGGGATGCCATTCTCCTATCGGTCGGCGCATGAGTCGCACGCGCTGCTGCTGACGGCGGCTGCGCAGTCGCCAGCTGACCAAGCCGAGGGTGAGTCCTATCGTCAGCGCGCCGCCGATGGGGAGCGTTCGCGTGGGTTCACGCGCCACCGCTTGGGCAATCACCACCTGCGCTTTTTTGTAGGGCTTCCCATCGCGATACACCACCAGCCAGCCTGCGGGGTCGCCTTCCTGCACGGGCGCGCTCAGCGGCTGCGCCTGCACTGCCCATTCATAGCGCGTCCGCTCGGACTTGCGTGCGAGCCACACCAGCGGCGTCGCCAAGCGCACCGACGCCTGCTCCGCCACACCGCCTTCCACACGCACGCTGCCCACCGCCTCGTCGGGAGTTAGCTCGATGCGCTCCCAATCGTTGAAGCCGTGTTCCATCAGCGCGATAGTGTCTGCCTCGCGCTGGGGGCTGTTCAGCACCACCGTAATCTGCCGTCGCCCATCGCGCGTCGCCGCGCCTGCAAAGCAGAACCCTGCAGGGTTCGTGTAGCCCGTCTTCACGCCCTCCGCGTAGGGATACTCTTTCAAAAACTTCGCCTTGTTCACCATCCATAAATCATCTTGATTGATGGAGCGCTCCACGATGTAGTGAGGCGTTTTTACAATCGCGCGGAAGGTCTCGTTTTGCATGGCGTAGCGTGTGATGAGCGCGAGGTCGTAGGCAGTCGAGAGGTGTTTAGGGTGGTGCAAGCCGTGCGGGTTCACGAAGTGAGTGTGTTTTGCGCCGAGTTCACGCGCTTTTTGGTTCATCTGTTGCGCGAAGGCTTCGACGGAGCCTGCCACATGCTCGGCTAAGGCGACGGCGGCGTCGTTGGCGGAGCGGAGCATCAGCGCGTACAGCATGTCGCGCACCTTCACCTGCTCGCCCACGCGCAGGTTCATCGAGCTGGGCTGGGTGTTCACCGCGCGCTTGGAGGCTCGCACCGTGTCGTCCAAATCGCACGCCTCCAGCACCAGAATCGCGGTCATAATCTTGGTGAGGCTGGCAGGGGGCAGCTGTTTATGGGCGTGGCGAGCATAGAGCGTCTGCCCAGTTTCGGCGTCTATCAGCACTGCCGCGCGCGCCTGCACCTTCGGCGCATCTGCCCACATCAGCGCGACGCTAAGCGTCCCAAGAACCCACGCGATAAACTCTCGGCGCATACTATCTCTTATGGC
>CALGZO010000265.1 GCA_937934465.1 uncultured Fimbriimonadales bacterium
GCCGTTGGCGGTCGTCACGGGCGTCGCCGTGCGCGAGGCGTTCCGAGCCAGCGCGTAGCGCCCGCTCCACACGCGCAACGCCAATACATCGGAGTCGCCCAAGTGGGAATGCTGATTGTAGCGTGAATCGAGGTCGCGCAGGTCGGCTGCAAGGGCGTGAGTCGGTATAATTTGCTCTGCGATGGCGTTCGAGGTTCTGTTAGCGGCTATAATCGCGTCGTTCTGGGTGGGCGCGTTGCCGTTCGGTTATTGGGCGGCGCGCCTGCGCGGGGTGGACATTCGCACGGTGGGCAGCGGCAACATCGGCGCGACGAATGTCTTTCGGGTGTTGGGCGCGAAGGTCGGCTTGACCGTGCTGTTGTTGGACGCGCTGAAGGGGTTCGCGCCGACGCTCATCGCCACGCGCGCGGGCGCGGACGACCTTGCGGCGGTTCTGGTGGGCGTGGCGGCGATTTTGGGGCATACCTTCTCGCCGTTGGTGGGTTTCAAGGGGGGCAAGGGCATCGCGACGGGGCTGGGCGCGCTGCTCGCCGCCGCGCCCTGGACCATCGCTGTGGCGTTCCCGCTATGGCTGCTGGCGTTCCTACTGACGCGCTGGGTCTCGCTGGGGTCGGTGCTGGCGGCGGCGAGCGTGCCTATCACTGCCTACTTCACAGGGCTGTCGCTGCCGGCTGTGGGCGTGTTGGCGGCGGCGTCCGCGCTGGTGATTTGGAAGCACCGCTCGAACCTGTGGCGTATCCTGCACGGACTGGAGCCGAAACTGCAGCTGCGCAACTCGCGCCCGAACTTGGAGCAGGAGTGCCTACGGCTCGCGCAACAAGCGACCGAGCGCATGGTGCTGGAGGGCGCGCGCATCGAACCCGACTTGAGACATCTGCCGAGCCTGTTGCGCGAGCCGGGCAGCGTGTTCGTGGCGTTGTATCAGGGCGAGCAACTGCGCGGGCTGATGGGTAGCCTGCAGCCGCAGCAGCCCACACGCGCCCACGAAATCGTTTACCACGCCACACGCGCCGCGCTGTTAGACCCCTATCACCCCCCCATCGACCCCAGCGAACTGCCCACCTTACGCTATGTGGTCTATCTGGTGGAGTCGTATGAGCCGTTGCAGAGCCTGCAACAGGTTGACCCGCGCTGTGACGGCTTGTTAGTGGAGTGGCGCGACCGCTGTAGCGTGCTGGCGCCGCCCGCGCCGAACCGCACGCCCGAAGACCAAATCCACGACGCCTTTCGGCAGGTGGGCGCGCCGCGCGAGGAGCGTCCGACGGTCTATCGCGTGCGGTTGAACCGCTTGGGCTGAGCGATGTGGGTCAAAATCTGTGGGCTAACGAACGCGGCGGACGCGCAGGCGGCTCTGGAAGCGGGCGCGGACGCGCTGGGCTTCATCTTCGTGCGGAGCAGTCCGCGCGTGTTGACACAGCACAGCCCCGATTGGCGCGAGTGGCTGCCGTCGTTGGGGGGCGCGCGCCGTGTGGCGGTGGTCGCCAGTCCCGACGAACTGCCCGACGCGCCGCAACTGTTCGATGCGCTGCAGTGGGTGGCTCCGATGAATCTCGCGCCGAGCGCGGCGGTTATCAGCTGGACGCACGAGTTGCCCCTGTGGGTGGCGTTGCGGTTCCCCCCAGAGGTCGACGCCGACGACGCGCTGCGCCTAATGGAAGCTTGGTCGCCCTACGCCGAGCGGTTCGTGCTGGATAGTTATCATCCGCAGCAGCTGGGCGGTACGGGCGCGGTCGGCGATTGGCGTCGCGCGGCGTCCATCTGTGCGCGTGCGCCCAAGCCGACGGTGTTGGCAGGCGGTTTGAACCCTGCAAATGTGGCGGACGCTATCCGCGCCGTGCGACCTGAAGGCGTGGATGTGAGTTCGGGCGTCGAGGCGTCGGTCGGGCGCAAAGACCACGCGCAGGTGCGGGCGTTCATTCAGCAGGCGCGTGCGGCGCTGGAGGTCGCTGTTGGCTAAGTCGCCGCCGCCCGTGCGCGAGCAGTACGGCTCGGCAGGCGCAGGCGCAATCGCGATACTGGTGTTTTTGAACATCTTGTGGGCGGGCGCGAACCCTGCCGCGCTGGTGATGATGCAGCACCACCGCCCGGAATGGGTCGCCGCGTTTCGGTTCATCGGCGCGGGGACGCTGCTGTTGTTGCTGTTAGCGTTGCCGCCTGTGCGCCGTGCGCTCGCGCCGCGCTTCCCGCGCTACCTGCCCCATTTTCTGACCGCCGCCGCGATTGGATGCTTCGGGGTCACCATCGCCTACATCTGCTACTTCTGGGGCACACGGCTCAGCACCGCCACCGAAGCTACCCTGCTGGTCTCCAGCTCGCCTATCTTCTACGCAATCTTGGCGCGGCTATTTTTGAAAGAGCGGTTCCCCCCAGAGAAGCGTTGGGGGATTGTGTTGGGCGTCGCTGGCGTGTGGGTGATTGTGAACAAGGGGCTACTGCTGCGCGAGTTTTCAGGCGCGACGGTGGGCAACTTGCTGGTGCTGCTGGGCGTGCTGACCGAGAGCGTGAATGTGGTGGTCGCGAAGTCGCTGGCGATGCGCTATTCGGGCGTCGCGCTGCTAACCGTGGAGGCGTGCTTCGCTGCGCTCGCGCTGACTGCGGTCTCATGGCTATTTGTGGGCGCGCCGAACCTGCAGTGGACGCCGACTGACTTTTGGATGTGGTTCTACTTGGCGGTGGTCTGTACGGTGTTTGCCTTCTCGGTGTGGTTTTACTTGATGGAGCGCGCGCCTGTGGGGGCGATGGGGGTCACCATCTTCGCGCAGACGCCTGCCGCCGCGTTCATCGGCTATTTCCTATTGCGCGAGCAGCTCCACCCGACGATTTGGGTGGGCGCAGGTCTGATTGTGGGGGGCATTCTGCTCACGCTGCGGGCGCGGGCGTGAGGTATACTACTCGCGCGATGGCGACTTCCGATTCGCCGCCGCGGTGGCGGCGCGTGCTTATCAAGCTGAGCGGCGAGGCGTTCGCGGGCGAGCAAGGCGTGGGGCTGAACCCCGACGCCATCGATTACCTCGCCCGTGAAGTGATTGCCGTGCATCAGCTGGGCGTGCAGACGGCAGTGGTGGTGGGCGGCGGCAACATCGTGCGGGGTAGCCAGATTGCCCCCACAGGCATCGAGCATCCCACCGCCGACTATATGGGCATGTTGGCGACGGTGATTAACGCGCTCGCGCTGCAAGCCGCGATTGAACGCAGCGAAATCCCGACGCGCGTGCAGTCTGCCATCGCGATGCAAGCCGTCGCGGAGCCGTTCATCCGCCGACGCGCTATCCGCCACCTCGAAAAGGGGCGCGTGGTCATCTTGGCGGCAGGTACAGGCAACCCGTTCTTCACTACCGACACCGCCGCCGCGCTGCGAGCCGTGGAACTCAACGCCGACGCACTGCTCAAAGCCACTAATGTCGACGGCGTATACGATTGCGACCCACGCAAGCACCCCAACGCCGTCAAGTTCACGACACTCTCGTTCGAAGAGGCGCTCCAACGCCAACTGCGCATTATGGACCTGACCGCCTTCACCCTCTGCATGGAACGCACGATGGAGGTGGTCGTCTTCAACATCTGGGAGCCAGGCAACCTGCGACGCATCGCCTTGGGCGAGCCGATTGGCACTACCATCCGTCGCGAACCCTAACGAAGGAGGCAACACTATGTCGAGACACGAACTCAGTACCCCAGCCAGCGCGGATGTGCTCTTCAAAGACGCGGAAGAGCGCATGAAACACGCCATCGAACACCTCAAGCAAGACCTCGCGGGCTTCCGCACCGGACGCGCCAACCCCGCGATGGTCGAGCGCATCACTGTAGATTATCACGGGACGCCTATGCAGCTGCAGCACTTGGCGTCTATCACTGTGCCCGAACCGCGTCAACTGCTCATCCAGCCGTGGGATCAGTCCGCCGTGCCCGCTATCGAGAAAGCCATCCAAAAGTCGGAGCTGGGTGTGAACCCCGTCAGCGACGGGCGTAGCCTGCGCATCACGCTGCCGCCGCTGACCGAAGA
>CALGZO010000266.1 GCA_937934465.1 uncultured Fimbriimonadales bacterium
TCAATCCCTCACAGGTAGGCTACAAACGATGTGTACGAGGTAACGATGATTGGGTCTCTCAAGAGTTTCAATCCCTCACAGGTAGGCTACAAACCTGCCGGAGATTAGACTGCGACAATTGGGACTATGGGTGTTTCAATCCCTCACAGGTAGGCTACAAACACGAATTCTTCTGATGATGGGCTGCTCGCGTCGCTGGTTTCAATCCCTCACAGGTAGGCTACAAACACGGATTCGCCGATGAGGTTTACCTCGTTATTGACGCGTTTCAATCCCTCACAGGTAGGCTACAAACTCGGCTCTGCCGGCTCCACTTACTTTTCACTGCCCGCGTTTCAATCCCTCACAGGTAGGCTACAAACCAAGACGCCTTTGCGCCAGAGGCGTCTTTTTGAACTCAAAAATGCGCCAGTTGTCAAGGTAAGTCGCCGTTGCGTTGACAGCAATACTATACCCTATCGTTGTCGGTGAAGTCAAGGGGTGTCGTCGATCGGCGGCGGATTTGAACTCAAGTGGCAAAAAGTCGGCGATCGACGCATTTTGGGTTTTTGGCATACAGGATGTGGTGTGTGTGCAGCCGTGCAAAGCCCAACAGGTAGTATCTTGTCGTTTCAAGTGTCGTCGAACGAACGGTTAGTCAATAAATTGGCTACAGGCTCTACGATTTGCGTTGTGAGTCGTTGCGTCAGGGTGCGGCGTTGGCAGTCGCGCGCTATCACGGCAAAGCGAGGTATAATCGTGCCATTGATGACGGCAGTGAAGACCGAGTTTGTAGACGAGTTAGCGCGCGGCGTGCGATTGGGTGAGGTGCGTGCGATTGCGCGGGCGATTACACTGGTAGAGTCGCGCGAGCCTGCGCGGTTGGAGTTGCTGGCGCGCTTGTATGCGCACACGGGCAAAGCGTTCAAGGTGGGCTTGACGGGCGCGCCGGGCGCGGGCAAAAGCACCCTCACCTATCAGTTGTTGCCGCGTTTGAAGGCGCGGGGCTATCGCGTGGGGGTGCTGGCGGTGGATCCGACCAGCCCGTTCAGCGGGGGCGCGATTTTGGGCGACCGTATCCGTTTCGATGAGGCGTTGGAGGGCGTCTATATCCGCAGCCTTGCCAGTCGGGGGAGCATCGGCGGTCTCTCGCGCGGCGTGCCGCCTGCCGTGCGCGTGCTGGAAGCGGCGGGCTACGATCTCGTGGTAATCGAAACCGTCGGCGCAGGGCAACTGCAGGTGGATGTGCGCTTCGTCGCCGATACCGTCGTGCTGACCCTTGTGCCCGAAGCAGGCGATGTGGTGCAGGCGATGAAGGCAGGCATCATCGAAATCGCGGATGTGTATGTGGTCAATAAAGCCGATCGGGAAGGAGCGACCCGTATGCGACTGGACTTGCGCAACGCGCTCGAACTCGGCGGCAAACCTAAAGGGTGGAACCCGCCGATTGTGCTGACCGAAGCCCTCTACGGCAAGGGCGTCGACGAGCTGGTGGAATATATCGAGGAACATAAGCAGTACCAGCAGCAGACGGGCGCGTGGCGCACGCGCCGCCTGCAACAAATCGAGTGGGAGCTCCAGTCGATGGTGCATGACGCGCTGGAGCAGCAGGCGCATCGCGTGGCGCAATCGCTGTTCAGCGAGTCGGCGCGTGCGCGTATTCTGGACGGCGTCGAGAACCCGTACCCTGCGTTGCAAGCGTGGCTTGCGGGCGAGTGAAGCGCGTGTTAGGGCGTGCGTTGCGCGCCGCTGGTGCGCACGGCGCCTTGCGCGGCGTGTGGCAGCGTCCATGCCGCCAGCGCGAGCGCAATCACAAGGTCGTCGTGGACGCCCTGCGCGGCTTGCAGCCGTGCGCCGCGCGCGGTCGGCGTCGCCTCGAAGTGGTACAGTTCGTGCAGCAGGTCGGGGTCGGGCAAGAGTTGCAGGCGCGCCCCTTCGAGCATCAGCGCGAGGTTCTCGATGAGGCTCTGTTTGAACGCTTGGGTGAAGACGACGCCTTCGGCGTGGGGCACGCCCGCTGTCTGCAGCGCCTCCAGCAGCGGGTCGCCGACGCCTGTGCGGTCGCACAGCACGCGCGTTGCTGCGTGCATCTGTATCCGTCGCGCCACGACCTCCACTTGCTCCGTCCACGATAGCCCCTGCCAGCGTCGGATGTCCAGCAGCGTCGCGCCTTCGCGCGAGCCGTGCAGAATCGCCAACGCCGTGTAGTCGTGCGAGCGCGCCCAATCCACCCCTGCGACGGTCAGCCCCTCAGGTTGCAGATGGAGCAGCAGCGCGCGATCGACCCACTCGGTACGGAAGACCTGCCCTGCTGCATCTAAGAACTGCGCGCCGTACTCGATTTGGAATTGTCGCTGCGTCATCAGGCTCGCCTGCATCTGCAGCACGGTCGGCGAGAGGAGCGGGTTGTGCCACGAGGGGCTGCGCAGGCTCCAGATGTGGACGCCGTCGTCTTGCCCTTGCTGGTAGAGCCGATAGAAGTAGTTCTTGCCGCGCGGGGTGGAGACGAGCGCGAGCTTACCCCCCGTGTCGGCGAGCATGGGCGTGAGCACCTCGTGGACCACCTGTTCGGGCACATAGGCGGCTTCGTCCACGATGATGAGGTGCGCTTTGCGTCCGCGCAGGAGCATGCCGCCGCGTGCAGCGGAGCGCGCCCAGAGTTTGCCCTTGCCCAGCGTGAGTGTGGGCGCAGGCGTGCGACGCACGGTGGGGCGCGCCCCAGCGCGGTGCAGGAACTCCAACGCTCGCTCGAAGCCCAGCATCGCCTGCTCTTGCGAGGGGGCGACCAGCAGCACCTCGCGCGGCGCGTCGCCGAGCAGGGCGCGGGCAATCTCGGCGGCAATCACCTCCGTCTTGCCCCAACGCCTGCCACACGCCAGCACACGCACGGGCGCACGCGCCGCCAAAAACGCTTGCTGACCCAGATGAGGACGCCAACCTGAGAACATCACTTCCCCCCGCTCCTTTTGCCAGCAGGCGCGCGGAACGGCAACCCAGTATTTGTGGCGCGAGGGCTACCCTGCGTGTTCGGGATAGAGCGTGCGCACGGTCTCTTGGGCAAGCGCGAGCCACTGCTCCAGCCGCAGCTCTTCCGCGCGTGCGTCGGTCGGGACGCCTGCGCGCCTGAGAATCGCGCTCGCGCGGTCGGCGTCGTCAAACAGGCTGGTCAGCGCGTTGCGTAAAGTTTTGCGACGCTTGCCGAACCCCGCGCGCGTCAACCTGAAGAACCACTTCTGCTCCAGCGGCGGCAAGCGGTCGGGCAGGGGCGTTAGGCGCACAATCGCCGAGTCCACCTCAGGTTGCGGATAGAACGCCGTGTTGGGCACGCGCCCCAGATACTCCGCCTGCGCGTGATACTGCACGAACAGGCTCAACGCGCCATACGCGGCGCTGCTCGGCGCAGCCGTCAGACGCTCGGCGACCTCCTTCTGAATCGTCAGCACGATTACGGGGATGTGCGCCTTGTATTTGAGGAGGTGCTCCAGCAGGGGCGAGGTGATAGAGTAGGGGATGTTGGCGACCACTTTCGCCTGCGGCTCGCCGCGCAGCAGTTCGGGCACGGGCTGGCTCAGCGCGTTCGCCTGAACCAGCGTGATGTTCTCAAGATGTTGCTCTTCCAGCACCGCTTGCAGGATTGCCACGAGCCGAGCGTCCACCTCGACCGCGACGACTCGGCGCACGCGCTCGGCGAGCAGCAGCGTCAGCGCGCCCAAGCCGGGACCAACTTCCAACACGGCATCGTCGGGCTGCAGGTCGGCGGCGTCCAGCACGCGCTGCGCCACACGCCGATCGGTCAGGAAGTTCTGACCCCAGCCCTTCGACGGACGCACATGGTACGCCTGCAGCCACGCGCGTATCTGTCGCACCGAAAACGGGTTCACCTCGCTCATCAGGTACAATAGTCTACCGTATGGGCGTGTCCGATTCAGCAAAGTTTCAGGCTGAGGTGCTAATTCAGGCGTTGCCATATATTCAAAAGTGGAGCGGAGCCATCTTTGTCGTCAAGTACGGCGGCGCGGCGATGAGCGACGCCAACGCCGCGCAGGTAATGCAAGACCTCGTGCTGATGCACTGCGTGGGCATCCGCCCCGTGCTGGTCCACGGCGGCGGTCCCGAAATCTCCGACCTGATGAAGCGATTGGGCAAGCAGCCCCAGTTCGTGGACGGCTTGCGTGTGACCGACGCGGAGACGATGGAGCTGGTGGAGATGGCGCTCACGGGCAAGACGAACCCGCGCTTGGTCGGCTTAATCCAGCAGCAGGGCGGACGCGCCGTCGGGATTTCGGGCAAGGACGGCGGTCTCATCCGCGCACGCAAGCTCGCCAGCGCGGTGGACTTGGGCTTCGTGGGCGAGGTGGCGAGCATCAACCCCGATGTGGTCTACACGGCGCTCCGAGGCGGCTACATCCCCGTCGTCAGCCCTGTCGGTCTGGGCATCGACGGCGCGACCTACAACCTCAACGCCGATTTCGCGGCGGGCGCGCTGGCAGGCGCGCTGGGCGCACAGAAGTTTATCCTGATGACCGATGTGCCGGGCGTTCTCAGCGACGCCGACTCGCCCGACTCGCTGATTTCCGAGCTCACACGCGAGCAGGCGCAACGAATGCTCGACACAGGGCGTGTATCGGGCGGGATGATCCCCAAGCTCCAAGCGTGCCTGCACGCGCTGGAGAAGGGGTGTCCGCGCGCTCACATCCTCGACGGGCGCGTGCCGCACGCGCTGCTCATCGAGGTGTTCACCGATTCGGGCATCGGCACGATGATACGGTAGTCCACACGCCCCACACGGTACAATTATGGGCATGCTGGACTATCGAACGCTGCGCACAGAGCCTGACCGCGTGCGCGAAGCGCTGCAGAAGCGCGGCGAGACCGACGCCCTGCTGGACGAATGGCTCGCTCTGGACGCCCAGTGGCGCGAACTCACCACCCAAGTGGAGACGCTCACCGCCGAGCAGAACCGCGTCTCCAAAGAAATCCCCCTGCGCAAGAAGGCGGGCGAGGACGCCGAACCGCTGCTGAACCAGCTGCGCCAACTCAAAGCGCAAATCGAGCAGCTGGAACACCAGCGACGCGCGGTGGAACACGAGCGCGAGGCGAAGCTGCTGCTGTTTCCCAACATACCGCACGCCACGACGCCCGTCGGCGCGGACGCCAGCGCGAATGTGGAGGTGCGACGCGGCGGACAGCCCCACCCGATGCACTTCGAACCCAAACCCCACTGGGAACTCGCAGAGCGGCTGAGCCTCATCGACTTCGAGCGCGGCGCGAAGGTCGGCGGCAGCGGATTCCACTTCTACACAGGGCTGGGCGCACGGCTCGAACGCGCCCTGATTAACTTCATGCTGGATATCCATACGCGCGAACACGGCTACACGGAGATATTCCCGCCGTTCCTCGTGCGCCCCGAAGTGATGGTCGGCACGGGGCAACTGCCCAAGTTCGAGGAGGAGATGTACCGCTGCGCCGACGACGCGCTCTACCTCATCCCGACGGCGGAAGTGCCCGTGACGAACCTCTATCGCGACGAGATACTTCAGGCGGAGCAGTTGCCCATCTATCTGGCGGCGTATTCGCCTTGCTTCCGACGCGAGGCGGGGGCGGCAGGCAAAGCCACACGCGGACTGCTGCGCCTGCACCAGTTCAATAAGGTGGAGCTGGTCAAGTTCACGACGCCCGAAACCTCCTACGACGAACACGAGAAGCTGCTGCGCGACGCCGAGACCGTCCTGCAGCGGTTAGAGCTGCCCTATCGCGTTGTCGCGCTCTGCACGGGCGACTTGGGCTTCGCCGCCGCCAAGTGCTACGACCTCGAGCTCTGGTCGCCGGGCGTGCAGATGTGGCTGGAGGTGTCGTCGTGTAGCAACTTCGAGGCGTTCCAAGCGCGTCGGGCGAACATTCGCTACCGCCCCGAGCCGACAGCCAAGCCAGAGTTCGTGCATACCCTGAACGCCTCTGGCGTCGCCACGCCGCGCCTGATGGCGGCGCTTCTGGAGAACTACCAGCAACCAGACGGCAGCGTGGTCATCCCCGACGCCCTGCGCCCCTACATGGACGGCGTAAGCGTACTCAAGCCCAACCCGTAGCACGGACATTCCTGTCCGTGCGCAGTGCCTACTGTAGCACGGACATTCTTGTCCGTGCATAGTGGCTTGGACAGCGTAGCACGGACATTCTTGTCCGTGCGAATTTTTGCTTGGACAAGACTGTCCAAGCCACGGGGTGTTGTTGCTTGGACAGGATTGTCCAAGCCACTGAAGATTTACTATGCGTTGGCTACTTTGGCTGTGCGTTATCGCGGCTCTGATAGATCTGCAAGCGTTCGGCTTGACCGACTTAGATGAAGGCTTCTACGCTTCTGTTGCGTGGGAGATGCGTGAGTCGGGCGATTGGCGCACGCCGACGCTGGGCGGCGCGCCGTGGTTCGAGAAGCCGCCGTTGCTCTACTGGCTGATGACGCTCAGCATGCGTCTGTTTGGCGAGACCGAGTTCGCCGTGCGCCTGCCCTCCGCGCTGATGTACGCGCTCACCATCCTGCTCATCGTGTGGTGGGGCAATCGTCGACTGGGGCAGGGCGCGGGCGATTGGGGCGCGCTCCTGTTCGCGCTGTCGCCGCTGAGCCTCATCCTCGCGCGGCTCGCCATCACCGACATGACGCTCGCGTTCCTGCTCACCCTCACGCTGATTGCGCTGTGGGAAACACGCGGATGGCTCTGGAGCGTGCTTGGCGGCGTCGCGCTGGGGCTATCCATCCTCACCAAAGGTCCGTTCGGACTGGGGCTGATGGGACTACTCTACTTGTGGAACGCCAAGACGCTCCACGCGCGCGGGCTACGCTTCCGATGGGTAGCGTTCGCCTTAGTAACGGCGTTGCTGACCGCGTTGCCGTGGTACGGGGGCGTGTACCTGCAGCACGGCTCAGAGTTCTTCAACGAGTTCGTGGTGAAGCAGAATCTGTTGCGCTTTGCAGGGGGCGACACGGCGCACTCCGTGCTGCCTCTGATACAGCGCGGCGAGGTCTGGAGCGTTCTTGGCGGCGTTGCGGTGTATCTGCTGTTCTATGTAGTGGTGTTGTGGCTGGGCGGACTGCCGATGGCGGGCTACGCGAGCGCGCTCTGGCGAGGCGAGGACGACGCCCTGCGCCGCTATCTGCAACGCTGGGCTTGGTTGGTGTTCGGGCTGTTCACCCTCAGCTTCACCAAGTTGCCTGCGTACATTTTCCCGATGTTCCCCGCGTTAGCGCTGTTGGCGGGCGCGCAGATTGCTCAGGCGCGTTTAGAGGCGTCCGCGCCTGTGCGCGTTTGGGTCGGGCGGCGGCTTGGCATGTTCGCGTTGGTGATGGGTGCGGCGGTATGGGGCGCGCTCGCGCTCTACGCCCCGCTTTGGCAAGCGGCGCCGTGGGCGATTGCGCTTGCGCTGGGCGCGCCGACCGCTGCGTTCGCTCTCTACAAGCCTGCCGCGCCCCCGTGGACGCGCACGCTCGGCGTCGTTGCGCTGCTCATCGGCTGGAACGGCGCGCTGACAGGCTACGACCGACTCGCTCTTAGACCCGTGCGCGAACTCGCGCTCAAACCGCCCCCCTACCGCACGCTCATCGCCTACCGAGTCAACCCCGGCTACCCCAGCCTGCACTTCTATCGCAAGGGTCAGTACCGAACCTCAGGCGACGCCGACGACGCGCTCCAACAGATGTTCCAAACGGGCGCGTACAGCCTCACCACCGACGCCTCGTTCGCCCAACGCCCCGAACTGTTTACTGTGGCGGAAGCGCAAGCGATGGGCAAGCGATTTTACCTAACCGCGCCGAAATACAGTACGCCGTAGGGTATCCTCAATACTGCGTAGGGCGCAATCGCCTGCGCTATCATCTGGAGGTGCAACGATGCGAGGCTACTGTGGGGTTCTGAGCATACTCTTGCTGTTGAGCGTCGCGTGGACAGACGACGCAGCGGCGCGTTTTGAACAAGCGATTCGTAATCACGGCGGCGACGCCTACAAAGCGCTCGCGCAACGCGGCGTCAAACTACAGTACGACATCACCAGCGAGTACGGCGGCAAAAGCTCCGCCAAGCGCACGGTCTACATCCGCGAGACGAAGCGTCTGATCGAAGTGCGCTACGGTGACGATGAGTTCATCTCAGGGTTCGACGGCAACCGAGGCTGGCGCAAAAACGACTACCTCAGCTCCAGTATCGCTCAAGAAGACGAGTGGGCACTGAAAGATACTATCTACACGCACTTCGTGCAAATCCCACACTGGCTCTCGGTCGGAACCCTCGTGGGCGGCGAGGACGCCAAACTGCCCGACGGACGCCCCGCCTACCGAATCACGGTGCAACTGCCCCAACCCGAACACCAGCGTAGCCTGCCCAAGAAGCCCGACAATAAACTCCACTGCTACCTCAACGAGCAGAACCAGATTGTGGGCATGGAGTACCAGCAGGTCAACTACGAGACGGACGCCATCTCGCGTGTTGGGGTGGTGTATCACAGCTTCCGCGCGATGTCCACGCCTGACGGCGAGGTGCAAATGCCCCTCGAAACGCGCATCTACAGCGATGGGGTGCATGTGGCGACCTACTTTATGACCGCGATGGACGCCTCCACCCCGCTCGACGACACACGCTTCCAACGCCCGCCGCACGGAGCCTCGCCCGCCGTGCGCGATAATCTGCCCGTCAAAGTGCCCTTCCGATTCAGCACGAACTCGCTCTATGTGCAGGTCTATCTCAACGGCAAAGGACCTTACTGGATTATCTACGACACAGGCGCATCCAGCACTTGGATCGACGATGCGATTGTGAAGGAGGCAGGGCTGGAGAAGATTCCCAACAGCGACTACTGGGCGACGCTGGTGTATGGGATGTTTCCGTCCTACAAGGTGCGTGTGCAGAGCTTGAAAGTGGGCGAGGCGGAGGTGCGCGATATTGTGATTGGCGGCGGCGCGGTCTGGCGCACGCCCATCGGCAGCGACTCCATCGACGGCAAGCGCGTCATCGGATTGCTCGGACGCGAGACCATCGCCGCATTCCAGACCACCGTCAACTTCGCGGAGCGCACCATCACCTTCGAACCCCACGACGCCCCAATGCCCGAAGGCGTCGTCATCCCCTTCGAGATGGCGGGCGACCATGTGCTGGTGACGATGACCGTCGGACAGAAAGAGCAGCCGATACGGATGATTGTGGACACGGGCGCGTCCACGAACCTGCTGCCGCCTGCATACCGACACGACAAAGCCGACGGTCCGCAGATGACCATCGAGAGCTGGTACAAGCGACTGGGCGAGTTCTTTGAAGGCGACGACTACAACTTCTTCACGGGCGACCTGGTGGTCTATCGGCTCAATCGCATGCGGCTCGGACCGTTGCAGTTCAACTCGGTCTACGCTTATCATAAGCTCTCGGAGAACGCGCGCTCCGACTCGATTACGGCGTTGCAGACGCGCTACGGCCTGCTGGGCGTGCCAATTATGCGCCACTACAAGGTAACCTACAACTACTTCCGCGAGCAGATGGTGTGGCAACCGAACACGGCGGCAGAGCGCGCCGCCGACAACGCAGGCTACGGAATCTGGTGGCGCAAACAGGGCAAAGACCTCGTCGTGCGCTGGGTGATGCCCATGTCCGACGCCGATATCGCTGGGGTGAAAGCAGGCGACAAAATCTTGCTCATCGATGGGCAGTCGCCAGCGAACTGGAGCGAGAAGCAGCTGGTCGATCGGCTCTCCTACACCAAAGTCGGTCGCCCGCTGAAACTCACCGTCGAGCGCGCCGGCAAGCGGCTGGAATTCACCCTCACGGCGAGCAACTATGAGCTCTAAGCACGCTGGAACGGCTCGCCTGAGGGGGCGACGCCATTCGGTGAGGGCATTCGAAAAATCACTGATGCGCTCGGCATGACAGAACCCCGCGAATGTCATGCCGAGCTGCAGACGAGGAATCTCAAAAAGAACTTCTTGATGTTTGAGGGATATCTTTGCGCGTTTGTTGCGTCACTTCCTTGAGGTTCCCCCTCCTGCGTAGGGGGAGCTGTGTCTTGCAATAAGCGGTTCCCCCTGCTTGCAGGGGGAACCTGCAGGAGGGGGTTCAAAGTAGAGAGGAACAGGGCGCACACGCAAGAACAACATTTTAGGGGCAGACCTGCACATCTGCCCCTGTTCACAAAGGCATTCCCCCCTCTCCCTCCGAGGGAGAGGGGCAAGGGAGGTGAGGGCTTAGCGCTTGCGACGCTTCAGCCCAACAAGCCCTGCCAGTCCGACGCCCAACCCGAAGAGCGACGCAGGCTCAGGGACAACTCGAAAGGAGTCATAACCGATGTTGCAGTCCGGATGCACATTGTTACTGTCACTCTCAACGAAGACAATCCGCGCAATCGGCGTGTCTGAGAGAATACCCCAGAAGTCGGCTGCAGGACGCGCGTCTTGTGGTGACCCAGGATTAGTGTCACTAATAGGAATAGTCTCAGAAAAAATCAGAGAGCCATCCGCTGCATATACAAACACACTTGTAAAACTAGCACCATCTGCGCTTTGCGATATGTGATCAAATCCAAAGCCCGGTACAGGTCTCTGGAAGATAAGAGTTAGCGAGTCATCTTCAATGTCAGGGTTCGGACCAGGTCCGAGCACTATGCCACCAGGTGAAAGCACATTTTCTCCAGAGGTAGCAATTAGCTTATTCTGATTGGGGTTCAATACGCTTCCTGGTGCCCATCCCTCGGTCGGGGTGTAGGTATCTTCAGCGCGGACAACAATTAGCGGAGCGCCCGTACGCTGAAATGTTACGCCTTGGATTGTCTGCCCAGAAATGTCGGTATTCGGGGCAATGTCATCGAAGTCGATCCGATAGAAAGAAGCAGCAGCTGACTCAAAGGCGGCTGCATCTCGATAGATTCTAACAGACTGAGCAAAAAGCCCATGAGACAAGATTCCCAGTCCAGCAATCGCCAATAGTTTCTGCAATCGCATGGCTTGTTCCTCCTTCCAAAAGATTGGCTTTTGCCGCGTTCAGGATGTTCCGAACGGGCGCGATAACGATTACATTACCGCAACAGATCGCAATCTCGTTTCGTGCGTGAGAGTTCAAATCCCCGCATCCGCTTCTATTATAGCACATTTTGGGGCAAATGTCAAGGGGTTAGGGGAGGGCGTTTGGAAAATCTCGTATGGTTTGCAGGCAACCCCTCCTTTAGGTTCCCCCTTTTCAAGGGAGAACCGATTTTTCTCAGTTGGTTCCCCCTGCAAGCGGAGTGAACCGATTTTTCTGGATTGGTTCCCCCTGCTTGCAGGGGGAACCTAAAGGAGGGGGTTCAAAAACGCTCACCTACCGACGCCAAGAATGGCGTCGCACCTGCGCAAGCGTGGCTTGGACATTCTTGTCCAAGCGTTGCTCGTCGGCGGGGACGCCGACGTTACGAAAGACGGCGCACTGCGCTTGCACGACGCCACGAATGGCGTCGCACCTGCCTA